>NZ_JRNG01000020.1:0-64709 GCF_000759055.1 Corynebacterium tuscaniense DNF00037
CCTGTGCGAAGCTCACCACATCACCGCGTGGAAAAACGGTGGGGAAACCAACTTGAAAAACCTGGCACCACTGTGTCGTTACCACAACCGCGTCAACGACGACGACCTACACAAGCCGCACCGCGGTCACATCGAAATACGCACCGGCACCCCCACGTGGATCTCCCCCAAGGGCTATCCGGTGGTCAACACCACACACCCGTACGGAGCGATGCAAACGGTGTTCCCCCAAGCCGCTTAAACAGACGAAAAAGCGCCCCCGGGTGGGAGCGCTTCGTCGATAAGCAATTGCTTAGTGCTGGTGACCTGCCTCTTCTTCTTCAGGCTTGTTCACCACAGAAGCCTCAGTGGTGAGCACCATGCGTGCCACGGACGCGGCGTTGACCACAGCAGAGTGAGTCACCTTCACCGGGTCGATGATGCCCTGCGCGATGAGGTTGCCGTACTCGAGCGTGGCGGCGTTGAAGCCCTCGCCGTTCGGCAGCAAAGCGACCTTGGACACAACGACGGAACCATCCAGGCCCGCGTTCTCTGCGATCCAATAAGCCGGCTTCACCAACGCGTGAGCAACAGTGAGTACACCGGTCTTCTGCTCACCCGGGTAGTTCGCAGCGAGCTCCTCGAGCTTGGCTGCGATCTGCACCAGCGCGGAACCACCGCCGGCGATGATGCCTTCCTGTGCAGCCGCACGGGCAGCGTTGATGGCGTCCTCGACGCGCAGCTTGCGCTCGTTGACCTCGGTCTCCGTCGGCGCACCGACGCGGATGACAGCGACACCACCGGACAGTTTGGCCAGGCGCTCTTCCGCCTTCTCCTTGTCCCAGGTGGAATCGGTGTTCTCGATCTCGCGGCGGATCTGCTCGCGGCGGTTCTCCACTGCTTCAGGCGTGCCAGCGCCGTCGACGATGACGGTGTCATCCTTGGTCACGGTGACGCGGCGGGCGCTGCCCAGCACGTCAAGCTCCGCGTCCTTGAGGTTCACGCCGACCTCCGGGTCGATGACGGTGGCGTCGGTGACCACAGCGAGATCGTCCATGAAGGCCTTGCGGCGCTCACCGAAGTACGGCGACTTCACCGCAACAACCTTCAGGGCACCACGGATGGAGTTGACCACGAGGGTCTGCAGCGGCTCGCCCTCAATGTCCTCAGCGATGATGAGCAGCGGGCGGGAGGTGCCCACGGCCTTCTCCAGCAGCGGCAGGAACTCCGGCAGGGAGGTGATCTTGTTGCGGACGAGCAGGACCTGCGGGTTCTCCAGGATGGCCTGGCCGGCTTCCGGGTCGGTCATGAAGTAGGGGGACAGAAAACCCTTCTCAAAAGAGATACCTTCGGTGACGTCCACGTAGGACTCGATGGACTGGGACTCCTCAACGGTGAGGACGCCGTCCTTGCCCACCTTGTCCATGGCGCCGGCAACCATCTCGCCGACGACGGAGTCGCGGGAGGAGACGGTGGCAACGTTGGCGATCTCCTCGTTGGAGGACACCTCGGTCGCGCGCGCCTTGAGCTCTTCGACCACAGCCTCAGCAGCTGCTGCGATGCCCTTGTTCAGCTCGATCGGGTTCGCACCAGCGGCAACGTTGCGCAGGCCCTCGTTGATGATGGCCTGGGCGAGCAGTGTTGCGGTGGTCGTGCCGTCACCAGCGATGTCATTGGTTTTCACAGCGACGGACTTGACCAGCTGCGCACCGAGGTCCTCAAACGGTTCCTCGAGGTCGATGTCGCGGGCGATGGTCACGCCGTCATTGGTCACGAGTGGACCACCGAACGCCTTGTCCAGCACAACATTGCGGCCACGCGGGCCTAGCGTCACGCGGACTGAGTCGGCGAGGATGTCCACACCGCGCTGGATGCCCTCGCGGGCCTCCTGGTCAAATGCAATGAGTTTTGCCATAAGGGATTAATCCCGCCTTTTACTTCTCGACGACGGCCAGCAGGTCACGCGCCGACAACAGCAAGTACTCCTCGCCGTTGTACTTCAGCTCGGTGCCGCCGTACTTGGAGAAGATCACGGTGTCGCCTTCCTTGACGTCCACCGGGATGCGGTGCTCACCTTCGTCGTCCCAGCGGCCGGGGCCGACAGCAATAACGGTTGCTTCCTGCGGCTTCTCCTGTGCGGAGTCCGGGATGACCAGGCCGGAAGCGGTGGTGGTCTCAGCTTCGACAATCTGAACGAGGATCTTGTCTTCCAGAGGCTTGATGTTGACGTTTGCCACGATTGAACCTTTCGTGAAAGTTGGATTCATTACACGGTTTCTCGGTGCGCAGCCGTCGTCGCGGGTGAACAAACTGTGCCCAAAACCTGTTTAGCACTCTACCCATGCGAGTGCTAAACGACAACAATGGGGCTCACCAGCCCCACGCTCGGAGCTAGTCCTGCACCGTCCCCATGTTGAGCACAGCGTTGTGCCAGAGGTTGTACTCCTCCGGGTTGTCGTCCTTGTAGTGGCGGACGGCGCGGATGGCTTGTTTGATTTGGTCCACGATGTCGTCGTCAATGCTGTGCCCATCGCGACCGACGAAGATGACCGGGCCGGAAATCGCCGATGTCGGGTCTTGCAGGAAATTAGCGTTGTCCGTCGCCGCCAAGTTCGCCGCCATGGACGCAACCGGGTTCGGCGCGGCACGATTCTCACGAGCCTGCGGTGAGTAAATGGCCTCATATTGCGTGTCGTTTTGGGAAAACGCGACACGCACTCCCTCAAGAACAACGGGGCCGAGGAACTGGCTCGCGTGGTCAATGTCAAAGATGATCCGACGGTAGGTCAGGTCCGGATTCACCAGAAAACCGAAGCGTTCATGATCGCGAGACTTCATGGCGGGAGAGCGTCCTTTCGGGATGTGAATTTTTACGCGGTTGTCACGTTAACCCGAAAGTACAGACTTCGCTCGGTGAGATTTAAGAATGAACGAGCGGGGTCTCCACCTCAAGTGCCGTGTCCGTTGCGGTGTCCCACCCGGAAGGCTGCGCGCCTTCGTGGATGAGTTGGGCGGCAAGTGCCGCAATCATCACTCCGTTGTCGGTACACAGGGCGAAGCGCGGCACCCGGAGTTCGATTCCGTGGGCGTTGCACCGTTCTTGCGCGAGTTCCCGCAGCCGCGAGTTCGCCGCGACTCCCCCACCGAGCAACAGGGTGCGCGCTCCTGCGTCTTCGCAGGCCATGATGGCTTTTGCGGTGAGAACGTCCACGACAGCTTCCTGGAAGGATGCGCACACATCCTCGACGCTGATCACCTCTCCGGCCCGCTCGGCGGCCTCAACGTACCGCGCGACGGCAGTTTTCAGGCCGGAGAAAGAAAAGTCGTAGCGGTGCTCGCCGCGCAGGTCTTCAGCGCGCGACAGGGCGCGCGGGAAAGAAATTTTCGGCTCACCACGTCGCGCAAGCTTATCGACGACCGGCCCACCCGGATACCCCAACCCCAACAAACGGGAGACTTTGTCGTAGGCTTCGCCGGCAGCGTCGTCAAGCGTGCTTCCGAGCTCCTTCATAGGTTTGCCTACCGCATCGACTTCAAGGATTTGGCTGTGCCCGCCGGAGACGAGTAGCGCAATGGAGTGCGGTAGTTCATCCGCATCATCAAGGTTGGCCACGGCAACGTGTCCCCCCAGGTGATTCACACCATAGAAGGGCACACCCCACGCTGCGGCGTAGGCCTTCGCCGCTGACGCCCCGACGAGCAACGCCCCTGCTAGACCCGGCCCGACTGTCGCAGCGACGGCGTCCGGTTTGGTGATGCCAGCATCCGCCAACGCTTTTTCCATCACACGTGGCATCGCCTCGAGATGGGCGCGGGACGCGATCTCGGGCACCACCCCACCGAAGCGGGCGTGCTCTTCCATGGACGATGCCACGACGTCTGCGAGGATCTGCATGCTGCCGTCCGGCTGTAGATCAATAACACCCACGCCTGTTTCGTCGCAGGAGGATTCGATTCCCAGAATGATCATTGCTCTGACTCCTTTGACCCCACTGACACCTCAGACACGGAGTGGCGCATCATCGTGTACGCATCTGCTCCAGTAGAGGGATAGTATCCCTTGCGCACTCCCACCTCGGCAAACCCGTAGCTCTTGTACAGCGCGATGGCGGGCTCATTATCGGTGCGGACTTCGAGGAACATTTGGGCGTCGTACATATCCGCGGCGTGCACCAGCTGGTCCATGAGCGCACGTCCAAAGCCACGGCCCTGGAATTGGCGCGCAACCGCGATGGTGTGCACCTCAAACTCCGGGTCTTCGCGTGGCCCTAGGCGGGCGACGCCGGCGTACCCGGCAAGAACGACTTCGTCGCTGTCTTCCACGAATGCCCCAACATAGAAGGTGTAGGGGTGCGCGAGTTCCGCGAGGAAGACATCGCGGGACCATGGACTTTCGTCGACAAAGAGATCCGCTTCAATGGCCGCGGCTGCAGCCGCATCGGCGGGTCGGAGTTCACGGATGCGCACGGGGTCACTCCTCGCCGACAGCTACGCGCGGAATCGCCGGTGACAGCGGCTTCGCTGCGGGCTCTTTCGCATCTGGGCGACGCAGATACAGCGGGACGAGTGGCTCACCCGGCGCGCCCAGATCGCGCACAGTTGCCCGCGCGGCGGCAACCAACGCCCCAGCGCGCGGTGCTTCATACGTGACGGTGCCCGCCGCTTCAACGAGCGCCGGTGGCAGTTTCGCACGCAAGTGATCCGGCACGGACACGACGTCCACCGCGCCTGACTCAAGCTGGTCAGGCGCAATTACGTTGGGGCCATCAACGCGTTCGCCGCCGGAGTAGCGCGCCCAGTACACCTCGCGGCGGCGGGCGTCGGTGAGGATGAGGGAGGAGCCGCGCACAAGCAAAGCAACCGCATCATGTGTGCACACACCATGCACGGGCACCCCCAGGGCCTGCCCAAACGCGGATGCAGTAGCCATGCCCACGCGCAGACCCGTGAAGGGGCCGGGGCCGCAGCCCACAACAATCGCCTCTAAGTCGGTGAACGCGAGCCCTGCGGACGCGAGCAGTTCCATCACCGTGGGAACCAGCAGCTCATTGTGGGCACGCGTCGGGGTGACCACCTCCGCGAGGGTCTCCCCCGAACGCGCATCAACGATGCCGGCCACCAAATCTGTGGTGGCCGTATCAAGCGCGAGGACAATCATGTGGCTGCTGGGCTACTGAATACGTGGGCCGAAACGCCACATGCTGCCGTCGTAGTGGACCGGGAAACCCTGCTCAGTGCTGAAGATCTCCTGGAAATAGTTGTCTCCGCACAGGTCCATCACGTTGGCCGGGACCGCATCAACTGCGACAGCCTGCTCACTCGAATCATCGAACAGCAGAATGTAGTTGTTGCTACCGTCCAGTTTGATCTGATCCGCAAGATCACCGGCGGCCTGCAGCTTCATGTCCACCAGCTGCTCCGGCTCGTTGTTGCACACCGGAACAAAGCCTTGAATCTCCTGGCCGTACACGTAACGCAGGTCAATAATCTCGGCTGCGACGGCGTCATTGGTCGGCGGCTGCATCTCCGCAAGCGTCGTTGCCAACGACCCAGATGCTTCTGCTTCTCCAAGCGCTTTCTGCCCGGAGGCGGCGCTCAAACTCGGCATAACAAAAATCAGGGCTGCGAGCACGATCACCCACAGCGCGATAACAATGGCGGTCCAACCTTTTTGGCTAGCAGTCAGCTTTTGCATGGGACCAACCCTACTCTGATGGCGCCCAGGAGATGATGCGGGCCTGCGATTCTGGGTCTTCCATCACACGCGTGTCACGGTCCAGAGTGACTAGTAGGTAGCGTGTGGCCAGCTGTTCAACGAGGCCCCCGCCCCACTCCGCCACCACGACGGCGCTATCGAGTTCGGAGTCCAGGTCGAGCGCATCCAACTCGCCGAGCGGGTCGACCGAGCCGGTGCCGCCGACGCTGTCGAGGAGCCGGTAGGCATCAACATGTACGAGCGCAGGCCCACCCGTCGGGTTTTTGTGTTCGCGCGCGATGATGAAAGTGGGGCTAGTCACGCGCCCTTTCACACCCATCCCTTGGGCGATTCCCTGCGTGAGGGTGGTTTTGCCAGCGCCGAGGGGGCCGTCGAGGATGACAACGTCGCCAGCTTCCAGCGCCTCGCCCAGCGTGCGGCCGAACGCGCGCGTGTCATCAGCGCTCGCGCATTCGACGGTTCCTGGGGAATCAAACGGTTGCTTCATGGCTCTCCTGCTTATCGACGTACTCCCTCACCACACGCCCACCCGGCGCACACACCACCTCGTAGTGGATCGTGCCCACCCGGCGCGCCAGCTCAGCGGCACTCATGCCGCCGCCTCCGAAGATGACTGCTTGGTCACCAACGTTTATGCCCGCGCGGTCAGCCCCCAGCCACACGATGAATTGGTCCATGCACACCCGGCCGACCTGTGGGTAGCGGCGACCACCGATGGTGACCTCGATGTGATCCTGCCAAGCACGCGGGATTCCGTCGGCGTATCCCATCGGGACAATGGCGGTCCAGCCATCCTCCGGTGCTGTCCAGGTCAAACTGTAGCTCGCCCCTTCGCCCTTGCTGATGCGCTTCACGGCGGTGAGCCCAGCGGACAGGGTCATCGCTGGTTGAAGTTCAGCGCCAGCGCCAGCCGTCGCGTCGGCCCTAGTGCCCTCCACCGGGTTAAGCCCGTAGAGCGCGATACCCGGGCGGACCATCCCGAAAGCATTTTCCGGACCGGTGAGTGTGCCCGGTGAGTTGGCCAAATGGTTCACGGGCACCTCTAACCCGTGGGCGCGGGCAAGGGTGATGGCCCGCTGAAAAGCATCACGCTGCACCTGGTTGTAGGGATGGGTGGGTTCATCAGCACAGGCAAAGTGCGACATCAGACCGCGAACCTCCAGGCCGGAGGCGGTGGCAAGGTCGAAGGCTTGCGGCCAGTCTTCCTCATCAATCCCGGAGCGATTGAGGCCGGTGTCCACGATGAGGTGCACGGGGCACTTCACGTTGTGGTTCACCAGCCAACGCAGATGCTCCAAGCCGGGAACCCCCACCTCGATGCCCTCAGGGATCTCCTCCCCCGGCTGCCAAATCCACGCCAGTACCGGTTTATCGGTGAGCTGGCGGATCCGGGCAGCCTCCGCAAGAGTGGCCACCCCGAACGCGTCGGCGCCGGCGTCTTCCATCGCCGGGATAACGCGCTGCGCACCATGGTTATAGGCGTCTGCTTTGACCACGCACATGAGTTTGGCCTCACCCGCCACGCGCTTCATCACGGCAGTGTTGTGTGCAATCGCACCGAGGTCAATGGTCAAGGTGGCGGGACTCATAGCTGTCATTGTGCCAGCTGCCCCACATCACACCAGATGCAGCACACCCAGACCCGCCAACAACACCGCCACAGCCCACGTCGCACCAGCGGATACGGCTGCGGAGTTCTGCCGCGCAGCCTCAAACACGCGGCCGGCAGGGCTCTCCGGGTAGCGGCGAACCCAGGCGACAAGCAGGGCACATAGCGTGGGCAAACTCAACGCGACGGTGGCGTACAACACCAGGAAGGCGTAGCGGGTCCCCACTGGCACACCCGCCGTGGACAGCACTGCCAAACCACCGTAGAACGGCACCGACGTCGCCGACTGGATGATGCCCAGCACGAAGCCCACCAGCACCGTCGTGCCGGATGGGGTGCGCAGCGGCCGCATAATGCGCTGCACAAGCCCAGAATTGTCACCGCCACGCACAGCAAGCACCGCGGTAAGAAGACCGGTGGCAATGAGCAAAATGCCAAACACCGGCCCGTCGACAAAGCGATGCACCACATCGCCCAGCCCGTCGAATACGACGAGCATCAAGAAGGCCAACGATGCAACGCCGAGCCAGTCGCCGGCGATGAGCAAAGCGGCGGTCGTCGGAAAGCGAGGTGCCACAATGCCCACCGCGACGATGACCCCGATCAACAACAGGTTGATCGAGTCAATGAACGCGAAGCCGAGAGCTGCGAGCACTACTCGACCGTGACCGATTTGGCCAGGTTGCGCGGCTTATCAATGTCATCGTTGCCGCACTCCCGCGCGATGAACGCCGCGAGGAACTGCAACGGAACCGTAGCCAGCAACGGCTGCATGATCGTCGGCGACTGCGGGATGCGGATGAGCCAGTTCGAGTACGGCTCCACCGAGGTATCGCTTTCCTCCGCGATCACAATCGTCTTCGCGCCACGCGCCCGGATCTCCTGGATGTTGGACACGATCTTCGAGTGCAGCTGCGGCAACCCGCGCGGGCTCGGCACGATGACCACGACCGGCAGATCGTCCTCGATCAGCGCAATCGGACCGTGCTTCAATTCGCCTGCCGCGAAACCTTCCGCATGGATGTACGCGAGCTCCTTCAGCTTCAGCGCTCCCTCAAGCGCAATTGGGAAGCCAACACCGCGCCCCAGGAAGAGCATCGTCTGCACCGCGCCAAGCGTCGAAGCAATCTGCTTCGCCTGGTCGTGGCTGGCCAGCGCCTCCTCGATCTTGGCCGGAATCGCCTCAAGCTCATCCCAGATCGCACGGATCTCATCCGGGTATTTCGTGCCCTTCGCCTGCGCGAGAGCAAGACCCACGATGTAGTTCGCCGCCACCTGCGCGAGGAACGCCTTCGTCGACGCCACACCGATCTCTGGACCCGCATGGGTGTACAGCACTGCATCGGACTCACGCGGAATCTGCGAACCATTCGTGTTGCACACCGCGAGCACCTTCGCGCCCTGCGTTTTCGCGTGGCGCACGGCTTCCAGCGTGTCAGCTGTCTCACCGGACTGGGAGATCGCGAGCACAAGCGTGCGCTCATCCAGCACCGGGTCGCGGTAGCGGAACTCAGAGGCCACCTCAATCTGCACCGGGATGCGCACCCAGTGCTCAATCGCGTACTTCGCAGCCAAACCCGAGTGGTACGCGGAGCCACACGCGACAACGAAGACCTGGTCGAAGGACTCCAGGTCACGCTCAGAGATCGTGTTCTCATCCAACACCACGCGATCCCCATTCCAGTGGCCAGCAAGCGTGTCGCGGACTGCGGCGGGCTGTTCATAGATCTCCTTCATCATGAAGGAATCAAAGCCACCCTTCTCCGCAGCCTCTAGGTCCCAGTCGATGGTGAACGGCTTGCCTTCGCTCGGCGTTCCATCAAAATTGAGCACCTCGTAGGAATCCTTCGTGATCACCACGACGGAATCAGATTCCAGTTCGACCGCATCCTTCGTGTACTCAATAAAAGCTGCCACGTCCGAACCCAGGAACATCTCACCGTCGCCCACACCCACGATCAGCGGGGTTGAGCGGCGCGCCGCAATGATGGTGTCCGGGTGATCAGCGTGCGTAAACAGCACGGTAAACGCGCCCTCAAGGCGGTTGAGCACGCTTAACGACGCCGCCTTAAAGTCCCCCGCCGTCTCCCCCGCGTTATACGCCTGCGCCAACAAATGCGCGGCGACCTCGGAGTCCGTGTCTGAGACCATTTCTATGCCGTCGCGCTCCAACTCAGCCCGCAGGGGCGCAAAGTTCTCAATGATGCCATTGTGAACAATCGCCGCCTTGCCGTCGAAGGACACATGCGGGTGAGCATTCTCATCAGTCGGGCGACCATGCGTTGCCCACCGCGTATGACCAATAGCAGTGGTACCTGCCAGGGCATCCGCGCCCATCTCCGCAATCTTGTCTTCGAGGTTCTGCAGCTTGCCGGCACGCTTCGCCACATTGATGTGGCCACGGTCGACCACAGCGATGCCGGCGGAGTCGTAGCCGCGGTACTCCATTCGTCGCAAAGCGTCGAGCGCAATGCCAAGAGCCTGCTGCTTACCTACGTATCCCACGATTCCACACATGCGGACAACATTAATCTATGAACCAACTCCATCCCACTCTGTCCGCCCGTACCGTGGAACCAGCCATGCGCGAATGCAGTAGGGTTGGTGGCGTGTCTGCGAACCTGAAAAAGCTCAGTGAACTGTCCAAGCGAGGCCCGCACCGCGTACTCGAAGGCGACCTCGGCTTCACCGGCCTCCCCGGCAAGGTGTACGTCCCCGCTGAAGGCAAAGCTATTCCCGGTATCGCTTTTGGCCACGACTGGATGAAAAACGTCGGTGACTACCACAAAACACTGCGCCACCTGGCCAGCTGGGGCATCGCCGTCGCCGCACCGGACACCGAACGTGGCCTGCGCCCCGATCACGCCGGCTTCGCCGCAGACCTAGAAACCGCCCTGCAGATCCTCGCTGGCGTGAAACTGGGAAACGGCAACGTCACCGTTTCCCCCAACCGGCTTGGCATCGCCGGCCACGGCATGGGCGGTGGCTGCGCCGTTCTGGCCAGTGTGGATAATCCCCAAGTCAAGGCCGTTGCCGCCGTGTACCCAGCTGATGTGGCCCCATCCGCGATCACCGCGGCGCGTGGCCTATTCAAACCGGGCCTGGTCATCGGCCCGGATGAGGATTCCGATGGCATCCTCGCCTCCGGTAACCCCGCTCAACTCGCCTACAACTGGTCCGGCCCTGTTGCATACCGCACGGTGAAGAAAGGCAACCAGCAATCCTTCAGCGAGGACTCCCTGGCCAAACTGGTGCTGGGCTCTGGCCGCTCCAAAACCAGTGTGCAGGAAACCGTCCGCGGCTTGCTCACTGGTTATTTCCTCCACCAGCTGTGCAGCGAGAAAACCTACAGCGCCTACTCCGAGGCAGACGCCTCCGGCAAGGGAGTGAAATCCCTCGTAGGCCAGGACCTCGCCGACGCCACCAACCTGTTCTAGGTGGGCCGCTACCCCCTGTTTTCGGTCGGGCCCTCTTTTCGCAGCACACCCTGAACCTTGCCTGGCCGGAAACCCCGGTATACGCCCTGCGGCGTCACCGGTGGTGGCTTTTGAATGTTCATCTCTTTAGCCAACTCCTGCTGCCTGACCAGCTCCTCCATTTGACGCTGGCTTTGCTTCAGCACCTTCTCAAACTCGGCCATTCGGTGGGCCGTGCGGCGGCGGAACTGCTCCGCGTAATCACTAAATTCCATTACCAGCTCCTCGTCTTTCTGGTGCGTTGTTGATCTTCTTGGGCATCAGCGTTGGCAGCAGGCTCAGGCTGGCTCGCAGGCTGCTGCACCGGCTTCTCTGTCGGTTGCTCCGTCACTGTCTCAGCTGCAGCAGGCGTGCTCTCTCCCTTCGGTGGCGGGGCTGACTCCGGCGAGCTGTACTCCTTCTGCGTCGGAGGTGGCGTATCGGTCTCCTTGCACAGTTCATCAAGGTGCTGGTAGCAGCAGCCGATGGACTCGTTTCGGTCGTCCACAATCTTTTCAATGAGAGAAAGTGCCGCAATGATCAGGTAGATAGCCTGCGCCCCCGCGCGGATCAAGGGGTGCCGCTGTAGCAACGAATTGAGAGTGAGAACCACCCGGATAATCTCGGTGGCGCCGGTTTCGGCATCGTCGGCGATCTCTTTGATAGTCTCGACGCAGGACTGCGCCTGGCGCCACAGGTCGTCCAAAACATCGGAGTGTTCCGTTTGTTCGGAATCCAGTTCCTTCTCGTGGCCAGTAATGCCAATATCTTCCAGCCAACTGGATTCTCCACCGCTGCCAATCTCAAAAAGAAATGGTGCGAAGTTACCCAACAGACTCAGCAGCCCACCCGCCTTGCTGCCGCTGGACGGCGCGGAGTTCACACGTTGCACTTGATCCGGCAATGCGGTGTTGTTCATGCCATTGGTCATATCCAGTTTGGAGTTGATGGTTTTGACTTTGGATTCCACCCGTGAGACGTCGTCAGACGAAATACCAGGCACACCGGCTGTCCCGAGCGCGATGGCATTCAAACCTTCTTTGATCTGTGCATTACCCATGAGCATTCAATTCCCCTGCAGTCGTGCCATCCGTCGACGACACATCCTCCGCCATCGTGAGCATGGACTTGTACTGCTCTACACGCGACCGCAGTCGGTCAAGAGTGCGCTCGTAGACAGCATCTACGGATGCGGCGATGGACTCCCCATGCCCCACAAACCCCTCACCAAATGAGGCCGGATTGATCTCTGGCTTGTTGGCAACCAGATCTGCAATAGCTTCGTTGTACTGGTTGATCGCATCATTGATACGCTCCCGGAATTCCTCCGGGTCGAGTTCTAACGACGTATTCACATTGATCCCCCGCTTGGTCGAGCCGCCTAGGGCAGGCGGCAGTCTTTATCTTCCATAGACTTAGACTGCCTTACCCCCCGGTTTGGTTCCCTCAAATCCCAAACTTTTTTCAAAAAAGGGGGTAACTACACCGCCGCGACAACAGCAGCAAGACGGCCGGCAACTCGTCGGGCCTGCTCTTCTTCAGCGGCTTCGACCATGACGCGGAAAAGTTCTTCGGTGCCAGATGGGCGTAACAGCACGCGGCCGCTGGAGCCGAGTTCGTTTTCGGCTTCGACGATCGCCGACGTCACCGCAGGATCATCAAGGATGAGTGATTTATCGGACACTGGGACGTTGATGAGCACCTGTGGCAGGACCGTCATCACGCTGGCGAGCTCTTTGAGGCTCTTGCCGGTTTCCGCCATGCGCTGCATGAGCATGAGACCGCACAAGGTGCCATCCCCAGTTGTGGCGCGCTCCGGAATCACCACATGACCCGACTGTTCACCGCCAAGCGAGAACCCCCCGCGCTCCAGTTCCTCTAGCACGTAGCGGTCGCCTACCTTGGTTTCGCGCACCTCAATGCCCTCGCGCTCCATCGCAAGCTTCAAACCAAGGTTGCTCATCACAGTTGCCACCAGCGTGTTTTTGCGTAGCGACGACTTCTCCTTCATATTCACAGCCAAAATCGCCATGATCTGATCCCCGTCAACCACATTTCCCTCAGCATCGACGGCGAGACAGCGATCCGCATCACCATCATGAGCCAAACCAAGATCCGCGCCGTGGGCAACCACAGCCTTCTGGGTTTGCTCGATGTGTGTGGAACCAGCGTTGTCATTGATGTTGTACGCGTTCGGCTCGTGGAAAATCGGAACGACCTCCGCACCCGCCGTCGCGTATGCCTTCGGCGCAATCCGGGACGCTGCACCGTTCGCGCAGTCCACCACAACCTTGATGCCGTTCAGCGGCGTGGCCACGGACTCTTCCAAGTGCTGCAAGTAGCGCTTGAACGCATCCGGAGATTCCTCCAGAATGCGTCCGATGCCGGTGCCAGTCGGGCCAGCTTCGTCGATGGAGGCCATGGCGCGTTCGATGCGGTCCTCCACATCGTCGTCAAGCTTCTTGCCCCCTGCTGAGAAGAACTTGATCCCATTGTCCGGCATGGGGTTGTGCGAGGCTGAAATCATCACACCAATATCCGCACCGTAATCATCGGTGAGGAAAGCCAGGCCCGGCGTAGGGATCACCCCCACACGCAGCACATCAACGCCTTTCGACGCCATCCCCGCCGCCATCGCCGCCGCCAACATCTCCCCCGATACACGCGGATCACGGCCAATGATTGCCGTGGCGCGACGCTGCTCCGGCATTTTCGTCTCAGTCAGCACCATCGCCGCCGCCTGCCCGAGCTTCATCGCCAACGGGGCCGTCAACTTCTCATTAGCCAGCCCACGCACACCATCGGTTCCAAAAAGTCGAGTCATGACAGCCAATTATGCCCGCCACGTGTACGCGGCGCCGAAACCACCCTTACCCCTCCCCATACAAGGCGAAAGCGCCGCCACCCCGCAACGGGGATAGCGGCGCTTGGCCTGTACTGAAAACAGTAAACGATTAACGCTTGGAGTACTGCGGTGCGCGACGGGCCTTGTGCAGACCAGCCTTCTTACGCTCAACAGCACGAGCATCACGGGTGAGGAAACCGGCCTTCTTCAAGGTCGGACGCTCAGCCGGGTTGTAGATGTTCAGCGCACGGGCAATAGCCAAACGCAGCGCGCCAGCCTGGCCGGTCGGGCCACCGCCACCAATGTTGGCCTTGATGTCGAACTGGCCTTCGCGCTCAAGCAGAACCAGCGGGGACAGAATATCCTGCTGGTGCAGCTTGTTCGGGAAGTAGTCCTCCAGATCACGGCCGTTGACGGTGATCTTGCCTTCGCCCTCAACAACGGTCACACGAGCAATCGCGCGCTTACGGCGACCAACGGTCTGGATCGGGCCCTCGTGGTAAGCCGGAGCTTCAGCCACGACCTCATCTTGAGTGTCAGCCTCAGCAGCGACTGCGTCACCGATGGTGTAGTTGAATTCCTCGGTAGCCGCGGTTGCAGCGTCGATGTCGGTCTCGCCAGCGAGATCGCTAGCGGTATCTGGGGTGATATTCGGCTCGGTCATTACTGCGCCACCTGCTTAAACTCGAAGGTCTCCGGCTTCTGCGCCTCATGCGGGTGCTCAGAGCCGACGTAGACGTGAAGCTTCTTAATGGACTGACGGGAGAGGCGGTTGTGCGGCATCATGCCCTTGACTGCCTCCTCGATGACACGGTCCGGACGCTCATCCAGAGCACGGCCGAGCGTGATGGACTTCAAGCCACCCGGGTAACCGGAGTGACGGTAACGCGTCTCACGCTCACGCTTGTTGGAAGAAATGTGGACCTTGTCAGCATTGATGACAATAACGTGGTCACCGGTGTCGACGTTCGGTGCGAACTGTGGCTTATGCTTACCACGCAGCAAGTCAGCTGCGGTGGAAGCAAGCTTGCCCAGCACCACGTCGGTAGCGTCGATGACGTACCACTTACGGGTAATGTCACCGCTCTTCGGGTGGTAGGTAGACATTCATGACTCCTTGAAGTCTTAAATCTAGAAGGCTGCCGGCCATGGCGTGCTTCCCCGTCCCCATCCCTTATCCGGCGGCCGGTGGAGACCCGGTGAGGTGGGCCGGGCACACATGCACCCGGAAAGAAAACACACAGGGCATCAACTCTAAAGCACCCGCCCCTGAAAACCCAAAACGCCGGCGGGCGGAACATGTCCGCATACCGGCGCCTGGATAACCATTAACCGCGCCTGCCCAGAATGAACCAAATCAAATGAAATGACTAATGGAATGACCTGGGGCAGGCCACGAAGCTTTATCTCTCGTATTAATCCTCCCTACTCTTCTGGGATTTAAGGTCGCATGATCTTAAGACCAGCTGTTTGCTGCCGCGGTGTTGACGGCCTTCATGCGCTGATTGCCCTCTTCAACCGCGCGACCAATGGTGGACAGAATTTCAGCAAGCTCCAAAGCCGCGGCATCCCACTTGTCTTGGTGCTGCTTGTAGCTGGTCGCTGCGTCACCTTCCCAAGCGGAAACCATCGGCTTGATCTGTGCCTTTAGGTCTTCCAGCTGGCCGGTGATTGTGCGCGAGGACGTCTCAATATCTTCCGCAGCCGCAGACAGGGACGCGAAGCTGTACTTAATAACGGACATGATGTGGAATCTCCTTAATCTTTTACAGTGTCAGTGACTTACAGCGGCAGCCCAGCAGAAGCGGCAGACGTGAAGGAATCCGAGTTCTTAGCCTCCACGTTCTCGAAGTTTCCGGCGTTGTCACGGATGTTGTCAGCGATGCCGCGCAGGGCTTCACTCAGGCGACGCTCAGCGTCGTCGAAACGCCTCATGAGACCATCGAAGCTCGTCTGTGCCTGACCGGTCCAGTAGCTGCGGGTAGATTCCGCAATGTCCTGGAGGCGGTTGAGTTCCGTATTCACCGAGTCATTGGTCGCGTCAACGTTGTTCGCGGCCGTGCGCATGACGTCGGCTTCTGTCCTGAATTGATCGTTACTCATCTTTCCCCCGATTGGTGGTTGTGTGATTGATGGAAGTGGTCCGGCTCCTCGATTGGCGCCGTTCCTATTTACTTAGACTGCTTCAGGACCCCATTTGGTTCCCTCACAATCCAAAATTGTGCAAAAAATTTTTTCACACGCGGTCTACCTGCACTTTCTTCAGGCTATGGCGGGTTAAACCGTGCGGTGTCGTTTGCCATCGTGCAGGCGGCCAGCTGAATTGTTGTGGGTGCCGTGCGGCTATGGCAACCAATAGAAATCTGGTAGTCATGCTCAGCCCACGCGACCCAGAGTGCTTCCGAACCATCCGGAAGCACGTGACGGTAGCGGATCTTTCCGCCCACACGTTCAAGCAGAGTGAGTTCCGGGTCTTCGGTGATTTCCTGCTCAATCTGTCCCATTACTGCCTCCGCCGGCACCCCGTATAGAGGGTCCACCGCGAATTGGATGCGCAGGTCCGGGTCGGATCCAGTGGCACGCCACATGTCCTCATCGGGCGCGAGGGCGAAGCCCGCGGGAAGTTCAACGCTCAGGCCATCTTGGCTCAGAGTCACGGTTTCAGGCGCAGGCGCAGGCGCAGGCGTGCTGGAGAGCTCTGCGGAAGACTCAGTAGACGTAGAAGGCGAAGCAGAAGGTGACGCAGGCGCAGAAGCCGTGGATGACGATCCCATCACCCGTCCCATGACAAACCAGATCGCCACAGCACACAGCAGAATCACCACCCCAACAACACCGATGAGCAGTAAGTTCACCCGTCGCCCCTTGTCCTGCACATTAAGGGTGGGGCGGGAAACAGTGACGGTGTCCTGTTCGGAGATGGCGGACGCAGGGGTGTCAATAAGCGAGGCTGCTTCCACGTTGTACTCAGTGAGCAGTGCGCGAAGCTCCTTCACGAGGGTGTCCTCCGCGGCGACCTCAATGCGCACGGACGTGGGGTGCTCGGCGAGCAGCCCACGGACGGAGGCGGCAATGTCGGCGGCGGTCGGCTCGTCGAAGCGATGCAAGTTCGCGGCGCCACTGAAGATCGCGCATCCCTCTGCTACCTCGATGCGCAGCACGTGGCGTGGTTGGTGGAGCGTATGGGTCATGGGGTTTCCTCCCTCGCAGCGATCTGGATGGGGCCAGCATTGTCCCCGGCGCGGACGAGAATGCCGCGGCCCGGGTTAAGTGGGATCGGGCGAACACCGAACAGTTGGCCTTCTTCACGGGTGCCGGAGAAGATGACGGCATCGGGCTGCTGGTCGCGCAGTGTGGACATGAATTGGGACATCAGCGCGCGTGCGGCACCACCGAATTTGCGCGCGACGACAATATGCAGGCCAATGTCTTGAGTATGTGGCAGCAAGGGCATGAGGGGTTGGAGGTGTTCGGGCGGGAGGAGCTCGAAGTCGTCGATAAGCAGGTAGATGTCCGGGCCGGTCCACCAGGAACGCGAGGCGAGCTGCTCCGCGGTGACGTCCGCGCCGGGCAGGCGGGCGGTCAGCGTGGCGGCAGTATCCGCGATCGCAGTGCGCATCGCGTCGGTGGAACTGCCGTATGCCGCGACCATCGTGTGCTGCGCGTGAACCAGGTGCGCGCGACGCGGATCAAGCAGCACGATGCGCGCGCTCTCCCGCGGGAGTGCCGCGACCTGCACAAAGACCGTCTCAATGAGCGTTGACTTGCCGCAACCCGCTTCACCAATAGCCACGAGGTGCTGCGCGTCCAGGTTGATCGGGCCAAGATCGCGTCCGCCACGTCCAAGCAGAATGCTTCCCGATGTCTCCCCTAAACGCACGAACCTCGGCAATACCTTCAACCTTGGCACAGGGGCCTGGTCCGCGGACTGCGCTGCAACATGCGCGATGTCTTCCTTTGAGGTGAACGCGACGAGCATGCTTTGTCCCTGCGGGGTGATGCCGCGGCCGGGCAAGGTTGGAAGTTTTTCTTGTGCCTTGCGGTCGATGACGGAATCCATCGGCTCGGTGAGCTTGAACTCAAAGCGTGTGCCCACCAGGTCGCGCACATTCGGGCGGATCGCGTTCCAACGCTGAGTGGTGAGCACGAGGTGAACGCCGGCGGCGGGACCGTCCGAAGCGATGCGCGCTAGGGCATCACGGAGGTCTTCCAGCTTGGAATCGGGCGCGGTGAGCGAATGCCAGCCGTCGATGACTAAAACGGTGTGGGCAGGCGAGTTGTCCGTGCTCGGGTTATCCGAGCGCGGATTGTCAATGAACCCTTCCACCTCATCGATGATCCGGCGGACTCTTTCCTCATCGGTGCGTTCAGCCACGCCGGCGACATGGGGCAGTGCTTCAAGCGCTTCGTGTTCTCCCCTACCAGCGTCGATGATGTAGAAGCCGATCTGTCTCGTGGTGTGCGTGGCTGCCATCGCAGTGACTAGGGTGCGCACCGCCATCGACTTACCGGTCTGCGGGCCACCCGCGATGGCCACGTGACCACCGGCTGCACTGAGATCACAGGTGAAGGGGTCTTGGCGTTGGCGGTAGGGGTCATCCACAAGCCCGATGCTCGCCGCAAGCTCCCCCGCCGGTTCGCACACATCAGGTAGATTCACCCGCGCCGGCAACGGTGGCAGCCAGATTTTCCGTGCCTGCTCCCCGCGCAGATCAGCGGCGGCCCGGGCAGCGCTGACAACCGCATCGAGCAGCGTTGTCGAAGTATCTGCGGACATTTCCGGAGCTACATCTGCCTCCCACCCGGTGAAAACCCGCACACCCGTCGGTGCCGCGACGCTATTTATACGTCGCATCAGTGGGCCAGAGACGTAAGCAGCTTTGAATCGCGTGACCTCACTCGACGCAGTTTTGAGATACCCGGAACCGGGGTCTGCCGGCAGCTCGTACGCATCTGGAACCCCCAGCACCTGGCGTGATTCCGCCGCAGAGAACGTGCGCAAACCAATCCGGTAGGACAGGTGTGAATCAAGTCCCCGCAGCTTCCCCTCCTCAAGGCGCTGCGAAGCGAGCAGAAGATGCACACCTAGGGAACGGCCTAACCGGCCCACCGCAACAAACAACTCCGCGAAATCCGGGTGCTGCCCCAGCAGTTCAGAGAACTCATCGACCACGATAAGCAGCGCCGGCAGCGGTTCCAGGTCAGGGCGCGCACCCTTGCGCGCGGCGTTGTAGTCACTAGCATTAGCAAAGTTACCGGCCGCGCGCAGTAGCTCCTGACGCCGATTCATCTCACCAGAGATCGCATCAAACATGCGCTCCACCAGCACCGCCTCATCCTCGAGGTTGGTGATCACAGCGGAGGTGTGCGGCAGCCCCTCACACCCCAAGAACGTGGCACCACCTTTGAAATCCACGAGGACAAAATTCAACTCATTCGGTGAATGCGTGGCCGCCAGTGCTGCAACAAGGCTTCTTAAGAGTTCCGATTTGCCGGAGCCCGTCGCTCCAATGCACAACCCATGCGGCCCCATCCCGCCATGAGCAGACTCCTTCAAGTCAAGATAGACCGGTGCACCACTCTTCCCAGGACCTTCAGTGCCGATGGGCACCATGAGTTTCAGTCGCGTCCCTTCCCGGCCCGGCCACATTGTCGTCGGCGTGAGGGATTCCACATCCTCCAAGCCGAGCAACTCCATCAGGTCGCCGCTCCCACTGCCGGTGGTGGAGTCGGGTCGCCGATAGAAAGCAAGGTTGCGAGCAATGAATTCGGCGGCGGGGTTCGGAAAATCGTCGATAAGCCCGAGCTTTTCTTTGCCAGCAGCCGTGAGCGCGTGCAGCTCACCATCACACACAAGGTGCAGCGCGTCGTCCTGGATGAGCGAGGTCTCCCCATCATGAACTGCGATAACGCAGTTGTGTGATGCCGCAATTGCCTCCGGCGACCCCGCCTCCACCACGGCTACAGTGAACTCCGCGGACTCCGGATCTTTGGTGTGTGGCAGCCACTTTGCCCACTCACAGCCCTCCGCCGTGATGTGCAGTCCCACCAACTCTGGCCCATGGAAAAACGCCAACTGTGTGATGATGGACCGCGCCACATTCCTCGCATCCGGCCCCGTCAACGTTACCGCGGGAAAGGCCTCAAGCTGCACCACAACCGGCACCTGCGGGACAACACTGACTGCCGCGATCGTGCGCCGCAAGCTCACCGCACACACCGGATCAAGGTCTTCGGGTGAGCCGGGATCTGGGACATCAATAGGAGTACTCATCCGCGTCATCCCCGTGCCCACCCGCACTTCCAGCGAACGCGGATGATCCTGGCTGCGCTCCCACACACGCTCCGCCGGAACCCCATTGACAAGTGCTTTCGGATGAGGATGAAAGTACTCGACGTGCTCGCGTTGCTGCGCACCGTTCTCCCGCGCACGCGCGGCTAACGCGTCCAGGTGGCGCAGGTACACCCGGCGCGACTCATCAATATCCCCCGCTTTCTCTGGTGGATTAAGCATGGTCAAAAGACCCATGACCATCATGAGGGGAAACACCATCATCATCGGGCTTACGCCACGACCGGACAGCGCCATGATGACCACCATCGCGCCAATCGCCGCAACCATGACGATAGGCATGATCACCTTCATCAGCGGCTCCGGTGGCCGCCGCACCGCGAGTGGCACGGCTTCCGCGTCGAGCTTCCCCGTAGGCATCGGTGGCGCAGCATCAAGTGCGTATTCTGCCTGCTCCCCCGCTTGCACAACGCGGACTGGATCACTGTCAAGCCCAAGCATAAAGTTCCCCCTTGCGAAAAAGATCCCCCCGGATCTTCTGAGAACTAGAAGACCACACCTCTGGCGAAAATGCCAGTGCTTCAACCAAAAATTTTTCTACCTCGGTGCGCGTGTCCCCGGTGTGATGTACATTTGGGCCACTGGTTTGTAGGTTTTTGGGTTTCGTGCCTGCGCGCACGGGGGTGCGCCGGCACGAACAGTAACAGGGGGGGGATTTATATGACTGCACCGTCGCTGCAGCCAACAACATCAACATCGCAGGTAGTGCGCGTATCTATCCGCGCAAATGCGAATGAGTTTGCGCGGTCAATTGATCTTTCCGTACCCACGTCATCCTCATTCAGCGACATTTTGCCGGAGATCGCCCGGCTCATTGATCTGCCACAGATCAATCGTCCGTGGGAATTCAGCACAGCGGCGGGTGCCCCGCTTGATCCGCACACAGCGCTGATGCACATGCGGCTGCGCGACGGCGTGGTTCTCACGCTGCGCCCGCATGAACCGGTTGTCCCTCCAGTCGTGCGCGATGCTGCTGAATCGCTCGCCGCTGACTCCGCACGATCCACGCCACGTGGCGGCATTGACCTGCTTTTTTCGTTGACGGGTGCGGTGGGCGCTGGGTTGTTGGTAGGCACGTTCATCAACCAGTTTGCTGGTGCCGGGATCACAGCATTGCTACTGCTCACAGTGGCCATCGTGGCGCGCTCCCGAGTGCTGTTTCCCATCGCCGCCACCGTCGCGGGGCTGGGCTGTGGTGCGTGGGTCGCTGACTTAAGCAGCGGGCCCGCGTCGCTGCATCCGCTCTCACCTGCCGTGGCGCTTGGAGCGCTGTCCGCCATTGCTGTCACGTGTGTTCTACTTACCGGTGGTTCTGCGTTGCGGCTTGTCAGCCCTCGCTGCGGTGCCGGCCTGGTCACTGCCAGTTGCCTGGTGGCTGCTGGTTCGCTGGGTGCCTGGTTGCCATCGCCGTATGCTCCCGCCGCGCTCATCATTCTTGGGGGGCTCGCCGCAGTGATGGGCACACCCGCCGCTGCCACCCGAGCTGCTGGCCTGCGCATTCCACGTGTCCCTACCGCCGGCCAAGAGTTCTCCATCGCGGACGATTACCAGGAGGATGTGGACCAACGCACGCAGGTGGCACGTCGCGTCGCCGACGGCATCAGCATCGGCGTTGCCGCCTGCACGGTGCCCGCACTCATCCTGCTCGCCTTCGCCGCCACCGCATGGGTCTGTGCACTCGGTATCACGCTTGCCGGCGCGCTCCTCGTCCACGCCTCCCGCCATCACTCCAGCGCACCGCGACTCAGTCTCGGCCTCACCGCCGCTGTTGCTGCAGGCAGTGCCATTCTCACCGTGTCGCTTATCGACGCTCCCCATCCCACCCTCATCGCCCTCACCACACTCCTCACCATCTCCTGCGCCTCCGCCGCAGTCTGGGCCCGGCGAATTCCCGAACTGGAACCCACCACCCTGGTATGGATTGAGCGCGCTGAGGCCGCTGCCATCATCGGGGTGATCCCCGTGGCGGTGTATCTCACCGGAATCTTCGACCTGATCCGGGGGCTGTGAGGATGCGACGCACTGCTCATGCCATAGGTGTGTCTGCCCTGCTATTCGGCTGCCTCGTCCACCTGCCGGCTGTGGCTCAGGCTCAGGACATCGCCTGTGCGGTGGCCGCCCCTGCCGCGGATGGCCCCGAGGGGGCCTATGACGCTGAGGAGCTGGCAGAGCTTCGTCGATTAGCAACCGGCGCCGGCGTCAAAGTCGCCGTCATCGACACCGGAGTGGCCAAAAACCCCCAGCTTGACCAGCTCGTCCCCGGTGCAGATTTTGTCACCCCGGATGACCCGCAACCGTTTTTGGACTGCGATGTCCACGGCACCGTCGTCGCCGGCATCATCGCCGGAACGCAAGTAGGCATCGCCCCCGACGCGGAAATCCTGGCCATTCGGCAATCCTCCGCGCACTACCGTGCGCCACGGGAGCCGGGGGTAGACGCTGCCGAATTCGCCGCCGCGGGAACCGTGGAAACCCTGTCCCAAGCCATCCTTAGTGCCCTGGATGAAGGCGCGCAAGTGATCAACATATCCGTCGTGTCGTGCTTGGAACCGTCCGTGGCACCACGCGTGGATACCCGGGGGCTGGTCGCGGCATTGAACCGCGCGGAACAGGAGGGCGCGATCGTCGTCGCCGCCGCGGGCAACGCCAACCCGGACTGCCCGCCCGGATCCATGGTTTTTCCTGCCCACTTTCCCACGGTGCTTGCCGTCGGTGCCCGCGCCGATTCCCACACCCTGACGGACTATTCACTCCCCGTCCCCAAAGAACACCTGCTCCTGTCCGCCCCGGGGCGCCCCGCCATCGCCTTGTCTCCTGGTTCCGGTGTGTGGGCGGCTGGCATTGCCGCTGACCGCGGTGCCGTCAAACCGTTCGAGGGCACCAGTTTCGCCGCACCAGTGGTGAGCGGAACCGCCGCTTTGCTCAAGCAGCGCTACCCGGATGCTTCCGCCGCACGGATCCGTGGCATCATCGCCGCAGCCGCTGAACCGTCCGGCGGTGCCGTGGACCCGTTGCACACTTTAACCTTCCTGGGAGCCACGAACCCCGCGCACTCGGAAACCGATCCACTGGTACTCACCCCAGAGGTGAAAGCCCATTCACCAGCACCCCTGCGGGCCGGCATCATCGTGGGTGTCCTGACGGTGGCAGGCCTACTGGTCACTGCGGTGGCATCAGCTTTTAGTAGGTCGCGGTCAGCGCGGCTTCCCGGTTCAACTCCGGGCCCGCGGGCAGCAGGCGGATAATCGCCCACGGAACATTTTCTGTGTGGGCTGCCCCGATGACAGACAAAAGTTCCTGGTTGCTTACCTCATGGCGTTGCCCTTGCGCGGAGATAACGTGATAGCCGGCACCCGTGTCCACGGCCACAGCCCCGGCGTCCAAGCCACGGAACCGCGCCGCGGGCGCATCCCCGGATAGCTCCACTGCCCCACCCGCATCGTGGGGTGCAGCCGTAGCCACACGGCCGGTCTCCGTGGCACACACCTCGGCGCCACCAAGCTCCAGCCACTGTGGTGCTTCCTCCGGGATGTCCAGTGGCATCGGCGGATTCGCGTCCGGGTAGGCGGCAATGGCTGAAGCAGTGGTTTTACTCACCTTCGCGCCAGCTTCCCCCAGCACCTCCCGCTGCGTGGGCGTCACCTGCTGGATACCCCCGTGAGGGGTAAGTATCCACGCTTCTGTCTCCGTTTCTAGGACCTCCGGTAGCGGATCCGGCAGGCGGATAGGGGGCAGTTCCCGCATCGCGTTGAGCACACCGTCCGCCTCGCCGACATCCCACCGTGGTGTCGAGGCGTCAATCCCAAGCGTACGGCGCAGAACCCGGGAAGCTGGATCACTAGCAGCAGGCAGTTTTGCCCGGCCGGCTGTGGTGAGGAGCCACTCTTCGCCGCCATAAAGCGCAACGATTCCTTGCCCAGCGTTGAGCTCCTTCACCGGAGTACCTGCTGTGACGGTGATACCTCTTACATTGCGGCCGGTACCCACACATGCGGACCACACCTCATCCTCGCTGTCCGCTGGCGCAAACATCGCTGGTGCTGTTGGCAGGCCGACAGGCACGCCACGAGGCATGGCAGCCAAACGTTCATCACCAATTCGCTGTGGTTCCTCCGGCACACCGGCGATGAGGCGAGCCGAGGTCAGGTTCGTCACCGGGTGGACGGTCTCCCCGACGCGGACGTACAGCGCACCATCCGTCGCCCGTAAGATCGCCGCGGTTCCTGGGTCCGGGTTCGGGCGCAGCCAGGCAAATAAACCACATCCAGCAGCGATGAGCGCCACAGCGATTACTCCAAGTATCGCTGATCGGCGCCGCGACGCCAGCGGGTCATGGATCATTCGGATGTCTCCGTAGATCAGGCCATGTTCCACACGCCGCCGCATGAAACGGTGGCCAGAGACCTGCGATCGTGTGGTAGGAAGCAGCCTTTGCGCCCCCGATTGTTTGTTGTTGTCCGTGCCCACCGGCACATCCCCCCTAGTGGCCTTCATCCCCCAACGCGCACCCACCCCTGTGCGGGCGCGCGACTGCTCTCAAAGTCTAGGGTGCTCCAGGCGGTGCCACAACTGTTTGCAGGCCCCAGCGTTCGCGCGCGTGCGCCTCGGTTTGATTATCGCAACAGCACCAGTGGCGCGACCTGGGCTTTTAGAAACCACAACTGGCGATAGTCAAACCGCTAATTATCAGAACCAGGTGCGCGGGAGGCAACCTCCGATGCTTCCCGACGGTCCCGGGTCACCACAGCACGCGCCGCCAATTCATCGTCCGCTGGGTAGTCCACGCGGGCCAAGGTGAGGCCGCGGGCGGGGGCGAGGCGGATGTGGGGGGAGCGGGCGTCGATAAGCAAAAGGCCTTGAACCCAGTCAGCGGGTTGTTGCCCTGCACCCACGTCGAGACAGCCAGCCACCAGCGCGCGCACCATGTGCCAGCAGAAAGCGTCCGCCGTGACCGTGGCCTCGTAGAGCTCCGTTTCCTCATCCGTGGACACGTCCTCCCAGGTAAACGAGTGGACATCGCGGATCGTCGTCGCATGTGGGCGCGGCTTACAAAACGCCGCGAAGTCGTGAAGGCCCACCAACGTGGTCGCGGCCTGTTGCACCGCATCAAGATCCACCTTCTTCGGCCACACCGCAGTATCGCGCACGCGCAACGGCAACGCGCCCGGCTCCGCCGTGGTCACGCGGTAACGGTACGTGCGGCTCAGCGCCGAAAAACGCGCGTCAAAGCCTTCCGGGGCCTCCGTCACGCGGAGCACCCGCACATCAGGGTCCAGCAACTTTGCTAATCGACGCACCAACCGCCCCGCATCCCCCTCAATCGAACGCTGCTCCAGGCTCGCGCGGGGGACGTCCGCATGCGCGACCTGCCCGGTGGCATGCACTCCAGCATCCGTGCGCCCCGCAACGGTGAGTTCAACTGGATAGCGCAGAACAAGGCTCAGCGCATCCTCGAGAACCCCCTGGACAGTGCGAATCTCCTGACCATCGGCTGGTTTCTGGCGCGCCCAGCCGTGAAACTCCGTCCCGTCATATGCGATATCGAACCGGAGCCGCACCATCTCGCCTGCCTGCTCCGAGGGCAAACCAGGCTCTTGACCACCTGCAGATGCATCTGTCCCTGCGTTCATGGCTTCCACCATAAAGCCCCCGGTTAGTCGCGTTTGAAATCGCCTGATAAACCTGCACGTCACGTGTTGACTATGTGGCTTATGTGTTTAGGAATCCATACGCGACTAACCAACCCGCAAAGCCCCAGGAATCCCCTCCCCGATACACAAAAGCACCCGCTCCCCATGAAAGGGAACGGGCGCTTGGCGCTGAAAGACGCTAGACGTTTACTCCTCGTCCTCAGCCTTATCCTCAGTCGCGGTCTCCTCGGCCGGAGCCTCCTCGACCTTCTCGTCGGATGCAGCCTCTTCAGCCTCAGCCTCAGTCTCTTCAGCCTTAGCTTCTTCGGCCTCAGCCTCAGCCTCAGCGGCCTTCTTCTTGGATGCGGCAGCGCGGGTAGCGCGGGTTGCCTCGGCGGTCACCGTCTCCTCGAGAACGAGGGAGATGTTGGCCATCGGGGCGTTGTCACCCTTGCGGTTCTCCAGCTTGATGATGCGGGTGTAGCCGCCATCGCGGTTCTCAAACAGCGGTGCGAGCTCGTTGAACAGGTAGGCAACGACGTCCTTGTTCGGGATTTCAGCAGCCACTGCACGACGGTCGTTGACCGTGCCGGACTTCGCCTTGGTGATCAGCTTCTCTGCGTACGGGCGCAGAACCTTCGCCTTAGCTTGGGTGGTGTTGATGGAGCCGTTTGCGAACAGCTGGCTAGCCAGGTTGGACAGAATGTGCTTCTGGTGCCCAGCCGAGCCGCCGAGACGCGGGCCCTTCTTCGGGGTAGGCATTGTTACTCCTCGTGTGGTTTATAAATGTGTGCTCGAGCGTGTGCTCAGTGCTTTACTCGGCGTCATCCAGTCCGCCGTCGACAAAGTCGCCGGTTTCTGCGTCGTAGCCTTCAATCTGCGTGGGATCAAAGTCTTCCGGTGCGTCCTTGAGGGTGAGCCCCAGGGATGCAAGCTTGATCTTGACCTCATTGATGGACTTCTGACCGAAGTTACGGATGTCCAGCAGATCAGACTCGGAGCACTCAGCGAGTTCACCGACGGTGTGGATTTCCTGGCGCTTCAAGCAGTTGTAGGAGCGCACAGAGAAGTTCAGGTCCTCAATGGGCATGTTGTAGGCCGCAATGAACTCCGTCTCCTGCGGGGACGGGCCGATTTCAATGCCCTCGGCTGCGGTGTTCAGCTCGCGTGCGAGGCCAAACAACTCAACCAGGGTGGAGCCAGCGGACGCGAGGGCGTCACGGGCGGTCATGGAGTTCTTGGTCTCCACATCGATGATCAGCTTGTCAAAGTCAGTGCGCTGCTCAACACGCGTTGCTTCAACCTTGTAGGAGACCTTCAGCACCGGCGAGTAGATCTGGTCGACTGGGATACGGCCGATCTCGCCACCGGAGTTGGGCATTGCCGGAACGTAGCCACGGCCACGCTCAACGACGAGTTCCATCTCCAGACGTGCGTTCTCATTCAGAGACGCGATATGCAGGTCCGGGTTGTGCACGGTGACATCTGCTGGCAGATCAATGTCTGCGGCGGTGACGTCAGCCGGGCCTTCCTTGGACAGGTACATGACCACCGGCTCGTCAGATTCGGAGGACAAGACCAGGTCCTTAACGTTGAGGATGATCTCGGAAACGTTCTCTTTCACACCATTGATCGTGGTGAACTCGTGGAGCACACCGTCGATCTTGATGGAGGTCACCGCTGCGCCCGGGATGGACGACAGCAGCGTACGACGAAGCGAGTTGCCCAGGGTGTAGCCGAAACCAGGCTCGAGAGGTTCGATGACGAACTTCGAACGGTTGGTATCGATGTATTCCTCGGACAGTTGAGGACGCTGTGAGATGAGCATTGAACTTCTCCTTTATCGGCGACCGCTATATGACGCCGGTAGGTTCCAAACGGCAAATACCGCCAGAACGGGAAAGTGGATGGATGCGCCGGGTAGCGAATCCTGTTGTTTTACTTCGAGTAAAGCTCGACGATGAGCTGCTCCTGCAGCGGAACGTCGATCTGAGCGCGCTCGGGCAGCTGGTGCACGAGGATGCGCAGGGTCTCAGGAACGACCTGCAGCCACGCGGGAACGACAGCATCGACCAGGTTGTCCTGGGCCTCTTCGAACCACAGCATGTTGCGGGACTTCTCGCGGACATCGATGATGTCGTACTGGGTCACACGGTAAGAAGGCACGTTGGTCTTCTTGCCGTTCACGGTGAAGTGACCGTGGGACACCAGCTGGCGGGCCTGGCGGCGAGTGCGTGCCAGACCAGCGCGGTACACAACGTTGTCCAAACGGGACTCCAGGAGAACCAGCAGGTTGTCACCGGTCTTACCCGGGAGGCGGTTAGCCTCCTCGTAGTAGCGGCGGAACTGCTTCTCCATCACACCGTAGGTGAAGCGGGCCTTCTGCTTCTCCTGCAGCTGGAGCAGGTACTCAGATTCCTTGATGCGAGCGCGACCAGCCTGCCCCGGAGGGTACGGACGACGCTCGAAGGACATGTCGCCGCCGACGAGGTCGACGCGGAGGCGACGGGATTTACGGGTAGCAGGGCCTGTATAACGAGCCATGATGTGTTACCTCTATTCCTTTCTGCCTAGTTAAACGCGACGACGCTTCGGCGGACGGCAACCGTTGAACGGCTGCGGCGTCACGTCGGAGATCGAGGACACCTCCAGGCCGGCGGCCTGGATGGAACGGATTGCGGTCTCGCGGCCGGAGCCCGGACCCTTGACAAAGATGTCAACCTTCTTCATGCCGTGGTCCATTGCTTTGCGGGCAGCGTTTTCAGCAGCCATCTGCGCAGCGAACGGAGTGGACTTACGGGAACCCTTGAAGCCGACATGGCCGGAGGATGCCCAGGAGATAACAGCACCGCTCGGGTCCGTGATGGTCACGATGGTGTTGTTGAAGGTGGACTTGATGTAGGCGTGGCCGTTGGCCACGTTTTTCTTAACGACGCGGCGACCAGTGCGACGCGCGCCGGAACGAGTCTTAGGAGCCATGAATTACTTCTTCTTTCCTGCGATGGTCTTCTTCGGTCCCTTACGGGTGCGCGCATTGGTCTTGGTGCGCTGGCCACGGACGGGAAGACCGCGACGGTGGCGCAGGCCCTGGTAAGAGCCAATTTCGATCTTGCGACGGATGTCAGCCTGGACTTCACGGCGGAGGTCACCCTCCACCTTCCAGGAGCTCTCAATGACATCACGAAGAGCAGCAACCTGATCATCGGTCAGGTTGTCAGTGCGCAGGTCAGGAGAAATACCAGTTTTCTCCAACAGTTCCTTGGAACGGGCAGGGCCGATTCCGTAAATGTAGGTAAGTGCGACCTCCATGCGCTTGTTGCGCGGCAGGTCAACACCAGCAAGACGTGCCATGTGGTACGTGCCTTTCAGGTTGTTTCGGTGGTTTTCTCCCTACTCGTCCACGCCACGCGACGCTTGTGTCCGGACCGTACCGGACGATTGGGTCATGATCCACGTGGCTCCAGCCACCGCAGCCGGAGGTAAGAAGGCACACCCACCTTGGGGTATGCCGTGAATAAGGAGGCTTAAAGGTTTACTTGTAGCGGTAGACGATACGTCCGCGTTCCAGGTCGTACGGGGAAAGCTCCACGACAACCCGGTCCTCAGGGAGAATGCGGATGTAGTGCTGGCGCATCTTGCCGCTGATGTGAGCGAGAACTTCGTGCCCGTTGTCCAGTTCGACACGGAACATTGCGTTCTTCAAGGGCTCGACAATGCGACCCTCAACCTCGATTGCGCCTTCTTTAGCCATACACTCCGCTTTCCCGGCACCATGCTTGATGCGGTGAAACCGCTGGTACCTAACGTATTTGAGTCAACTGCTTAGAGCGTGCAGCACAAAACTACACACCGTTTGACAACTATAGCCATCTACCTGCGGGAAAACAAAATTCTTTCACGCTCGACGTGCACCGGTGGCGCGCCATAACTCCCACAAATAAAGGTCTGAATCCGTCAGATCAAAAGCACGGATTTTTTCAAGTTTGTTGCGCACGGTATTCGGGTGAATCTCCGCCATTTTTGCTGCTTTCCCCGTGGAGAACCCGGAGCGCACCAGTGCT
This sequence comes from Corynebacterium tuscaniense DNF00037, assembly GCF_000759055.1. Lineage (NCBI taxonomy): Bacteria > Bacillati > Actinomycetota > Actinomycetes > Mycobacteriales > Corynebacteriaceae > Corynebacterium > Corynebacterium tuscaniense. The sequence continues at coordinate 29,648 of NZ_JRNG01000020.1, forward strand.
TGGACTAATTCTGGCGCACCCGCAATATCTTTCAGCAGGTCATCCAGCTCACGTACACAGTTATAAAGTTCAAACTCTGTGAGCATGGAGGCGGCTTTGATGGTGGGACCGCAATCGTCGATAAGCCTCATGGGCACGCCTGAAAGCGACGCGGCATATGCAGCGATCCGTGCTTGCCTGAGCGCCTGAGAAGCACCGTCATGGGCGTGAAACGGTGCCGATCCTCCCGCGACAGTGCCGAGCTGCGCGCCCATGCGACTCACATAGTCATTGGCGGTTGTCAGAACTGCGGGCGCGTTACCAATGAACCCAACGATGACGGGAACCCTGGCTTGAGCAGCCACTTGAGCGATACGCTCAGCAAATACTGCGCCCTGCTTCGGGCTTTCCCCACCCGCGACCACAAGGCGCAGGCGTGCCTCGGAGGAGAAACCATGCGCCGCCAAAAACGCGGCGATTTTTTCCTGATCTGCTTCGGCCCCAGTGAAACCTTCAAGAAAGACGGTCGCATCTGCAAAAAGGTTGCGCGCGAAGCGCCGTTGGGTTTCGAAGTAGATGTGGAGCAAGTTGGCTAACGTCGCGGCAACTGGATCTTCCTTGTGAGGCGGCTTGCCACTGCGCGTGCCCCGCACAAGCCAGGCATCATGTGTCAACGCACGCTGGGTGTCAGATTCACCCAGAACAGTGGCGTCCAACAACCATCGGCCAAGTTCAAAAGCTGTCTCCGTCTCACGTCCAGCCAGGAGCCGACGAGCAACAGTGCGGCTGGGCAGCGCTCCCACCTGCGCGAGAACTTTGCCCGTGGTTGAGATGACCGCTACCGATTCACCCACCATCGCGGCATACTGCTCTACCAGTGCAACCGCGGGGTTTTCCGCGAGAAGAGCCGGGTTGAGCCTTTCTACCGCACGTAGACGGCGATACATCGCAGCATCTGGGTGCTGGCTTTGTACATTCCGCGCTGCCGCATACACATCGATGCGGCGAAGTGTCGCCTCTGCCTTGAGCACAGGAAAGGAGGCTCGGGATGCAGCTGAGATGAACTCGGCGGGCGGCCCGGAGCCAAGCCACACGATCCCAGCCGCATGGTTAACGGAACGAAGCAGCCCGCGGTTGACCGGTGCACTGCCCTGCTGGTGGATCACCAGCCACCCCGCTGGGATGTCATCTTCTGACGTGCAGATCCCTTCGAACACGGTTGAAGCAGCACCTTCTGTGAGGGGGCGCAGCCGGGGCTCTTCCAAGAGAAGATCTCCGAGGGTTGCCGTGGACACGATTCAACTTTCTCTCATGGGGATGAGCTGTGCATTTGTGGGTTTACACAAGTTTTTGAAACAAGATTCAACTTATCAATATTGACCCGTGTTCACGCCGGCACCATAGTGAGTGAAACCCAGATCACTTTTGGGTCCGAAATGAGATTGGAGTCACTATGGGGCAGAAAGAAAAGCCGTACCGTATCGCCGTCGATGTCGGTGGAACCTTCACCGACGTGGCCATCAGCAACACCCAAACCCACGAATTGACCGTGGCTAAAGTTCCGTCGACACCGCACGACCCTATGGAGGCGGTTCTTAACGGGCTCGCTGAAGGCGGAGTATCCCTCGACGAAGTGGAAATCCTCAGCCACGGCACCACCGTTGCTACGAACGCGCTGATTCAGCGCCGCTTCCCTCCCGCCGCCCTCATCACAACGAAAGGATTCCGGGATGTCCTGGAAATCCGCGATGGCACGAAAGATGAGCTTTGGGATGCATATGTGGATGTTGGGCCGCCGTACATTGCTCGCCGCAACCGCTACGAGGTCACCGAACGCATTGACTATGACGGCGTTGAGCTGACTCCCCTCAATGTGGAAGAAGCCCGCGAGATCGCCCGTATCCTGCGCCGGAAGAAGATTGAGACAGTCGCCGTATGCTTCCTCAACTCCCATGCGAACGCGGAGCACGAGCAGCAGATGGCGCAGATTCTCGCTGAGGAATTGCCGGATGCGGCGGTGTCCACCTCCGCGGAGATCCTGCCCGAGATCTTTGAGTACGAGCGTTTTTCCACAACGGTGTCCAACGCAGTCCTCGCTCCGCTGGTGTCTGGCTACGTCAACCGGTTGTCGGAGCAACTCAAAGAGGGCGGATACACCGGTGATCTGCTTCTCCTCCACTCTGGCGGTGGCTCAATGACACCGCAGATGGTGTCCAAATACCCGGTGCGTCTCGCCGCCTCTGGTATTGCGGCCGGCGCCATTGCCGTCCAAGACATTGCCACTCGTTGTGGATACCCCAACGCGATTGGCCTGGAAATGGGCGGCACCTCCACCGATATTTCGTTGACCTATGAAGGTGAGATCCGCATTACTAAACAGTGGCAAGTGGAGTACGGCTTCCCCATCACTTTTCCCTCCATTGAGGTTCTCACCATTGGTGCTGGCGGTGGGTCTCTCGCGTGGATCGATGATGCTGGGTCGCTGCGCAACGGACCGCAGTCTGCAGGTGCAGATCCAGGCCCCGCATGCTACGAGAGGGGCGGTGACCAGCCCACAAACACTGATGCGAATTTGCTGCTGGGGCGTCTCGGGGACAGCCTCATCGGCGGCGCATTGACCTTGAGTAAGGACGCTGCCAAGGAATCCATCGAGCGCGTGGTTGCAGGCCCGCTCAACCTGGAGCTCGATGTGGCTGCGGAAGACATCATCAAGGTTGCTAACGCGAATATGGCTGATGCGGTGCGCCTGCTGTCCATCCGCCGTGGCTATGACCCACGTGACTTCGTTCTCGTTGTCGGCGGTGGTGCCGGTGCACTGCACGGCGCGGAAGTCGCGCGTGACCTCTCAATTCCCACCGTGGTTGTGCCATATTACCCGGGCGTGACTTCAGCGCAGGGATGCTTGCTCGTGGACATCCGCCATGACTTGTCGCAGATGTACCAGGTCGCTATGCAGGACATTGATGCGAATGATCTGCTTGACACCTTCCATGGCATGGAAGACCGGGCACGTACCAAACTCGCGCATGAAGGGGTGCCCGAAGAGAACATGCGCTTTAAGCGAACTGCGTCGCTGCGTTACCGCGGTCAATGGAGGTCACTCACCGTCGAGTTGCCAGGTTCGGGCACGCTTACCGACGAAGCCTTGGCCCTCTTCCATGAAGAGCACGAACGCGAGTACTCCTTCTCTGATCGGACGAAGGAGGTGGAGCTCTACCAAGTTGGCTTGGTGGCTATCGGTGAGCTTGAGTCCCCACCATTCAAGCGCTATGAGGTCACGGACCCGTCGACTTTGTCGGCGCCTGAGGCTGCGTCGGAACGCGACGTGTACTTCTCCTCCAACGGGGGTTGGGCCACGGTTCCTGTGTACCAACGCGAAGATTTGCAGCCCGGCGTGCGCCTGAGTGGCCCTGCCATCATCGACCAATTTGACGCAACCACTGTTGTTCCTCCGGGTGATCTCGCGGAGATCGACGAGTGGAAGAACATCCGTATCCACATCGGCCAGGCCGAGTAACAAGAGAGGAAAACAGGCAATGTCTATCACACCCACCTCCCGCCGCACACTCGATCCCGTCACTTTCGAGGTTCTCAAGAATGCTTTTGCAACATCTGTGAACCTGATGAGTGAGCAGATCCTGCGCACGTGCTATTCGTTTGTGATTTACTCCCGCGACTTCTCTTCTGCTTTGTGCGATGCGGAAGGAAATACCGTCATGCAGGGCAGCCAGGACATCGCTGTCCACGTGGGTACTCTGCACTTCCAGTGCAAGGCTGTACTCGAGGAATTCGGCGACGACATCCATGAAGGCGATGTCTTTGCGGTCAATGACCCGTACATGGGTGGCACTCACATGAACGATGTTTCGTTCATCCGCCCTATTTTCGCTGAAGGTGAACTCATCGCCTTTGCACAGAACAAGGGACACTGGGCTGATGCCGGCGGCAGTGTTCCCGGTTCCTTTGATGTTTCCGCGAAGACCTTCTACAGCGAAGGGATCCGCATCACGCCAGTGCGGATCTGGAGTCAGGGCCACTACCTGAAGGATGTGGCAAAGATGATCGCCTCCAACACTCGCGACCCAGAGATTGTTATCGGTGACCTTGAAGCGCAGGCAGAGGCCACCGCTGTGTGTGAGCGCGAAGTGCTCCGTCTCGTGGATAAGTACGGTGTAGACACTATCCGCACCGCTTTGCGGGAAGTTCAGGACTATGTCGAGGATATTGTGCGTGCCCGCGCAAAGGAGCTTCCTGACGGCGAATGGTCCACCGTCGATTACATTGATTACGACCCAGCCCACGGCGAAGGCATGGTGCCCGTCAAGGTGACCATGCGCATCAAAGACGATCAGATCTCCTACTCTTTGGACGGCTCCGCGCCCGCTGTGGGCAGCTTCCTCAACGCGGGGTACGGTTCCGCGTTCTCCGGTGTGGTTGCGGGCACGAAGACGTTCTTCCCGGATGTGCCGTTGAACTCTGGCTTGTACCGCGCCTTGGACATTGATCTGGGCAAAGAAGGCACCGTGGTCAACGCAGGTATCCCCCACGCGGTCACCGGTTTCTGTTCCGGCCCGTACGAGAAAATCATGAACGCGGTCTTTGAAATCTGGTCCACCGTCAACCAGGAACGCGCCATCGCCTGCTCCTTCAACTTGGAGTATCTACTGATCGGTGGCTGGGATACGCGGGAAGTACAGCAGTCCGGCGGCAAAGGCGCGTACTTCATGTGGTACGACTGGATGGCCGGTGGCTGGGGTGGTCGCACTGACCGTGACGGTTCCGGGGCAACAGCTCCAGTATTTGGCACCGGCCTGGCCGTGCAGCCGATCGAAGGACAGGAACGTCTCTCCCCCGTGATCACCAGCCACCACAGTGTGGTCACCGATTCCGGCGGGCCGGGCAAGTTCCGTGGCGGAGTGGGTGTGTCCAAGGGTGGCACCCTCACTGACTGCACTGACACAGTGATGAGTTACTGCTGTGACCGCTCACGCAATGTCACCTGGGGTATCAATGGCGGGCTGCCCTCCACACCGCAGGGTGTCTGGCTCAATCGTGACACCCCGGATGAGGAATTCCTTGGGGCACTGTTTTCCAACCACACCATTCGTCCGGGCGATGTTTTCGAGCGCCCCTCCGCTGGTGGTGGCGGATTCGGTGACCCGCTGGACAGGGATCTCAATGATGTCCTGGAGGATGTGATCGATGGCTATGTTTCCATAGAACGCGCAGCGAAAGATTACGGAGCCGTCATCAACGCTATCGATCCAGAGATTGACCACTACGAGGTTGATCAGGATGCAAGCGCGAGCTTGCGGGAAGAACTTCGTTCGACCCGCGCCGCCAAGATCACAGAGGACGCGGAAAGTGTTGCGCAACGTTTCCGGGACGGCGAGCTGGACATCCTGGATCTGGTGCGCCACTACGGTGTCATCCTGGATTGGGCAACCGGCGAACTCCTGCCCACCACCACTCAGCAGTACCGCGAGCAGCTGCAGCGCCGCTCCCTGAGCCACTGGGGCTAGGCCCAGAATAGAAAAACGGCGCTTCCGACTATCCGGGAGCGCCGTTTCTCACACGGAGCTAGAACACGTGCACCTGGTCACCGATGCGCAGTGTGTTGAAGTAATGCTGTGCATCAGCGCGGTACATGCGGATGCAGCCAGCGGACTTGATCGAAGGATCGCCCTGGTGGAACGCGATGCCGTTGTAGGTGAAGTAGGTAGCAAACGGCATGGGCGCGTTGTCGAACTCGAAGGAAATCTCATCGCGCACCTTACGGTTGACGCGGTGGAAGCCCTTCGGGGTGTCCTGTCCCGGCTTGCCGGAGGCCATGCGGACTGGGCCGTAGGTGACCTTGCCGTTTTCCTGCAGCCAGGTGCGTTGGTTGGCAATGTCCACACAGGCGCGAGCAGTTGGGGCGCAGCCAGCCGGCTGGTTCGGCTGAGGGACCGGTGCTGGTGCGGGTGCGGGTGCAGGTGCCGGCGCTGGGCGCGGGGTGCGCTCTGCGATCAGGCCAGGGGCAATACTTTCCACCAACCGGTCAATGTCGGCGTGGAACTGCTGTTCCTGGGCCTTGTTTCCGCCAGCGAGGTTGGTGGCCTGTACGCGCAGTGCGTTGCGCACATCCCACACAGCGTTACGAGCGTTGTTGTTAATGGTCATCGCGGCAGCCTGGAGGCTGTGCTCCGCCTGCTGGAGGAACGGGCTGGTGCTGCTCACGTTCGCGGAAAGGTCAACGGGCTGAGCCTGCGCGGTCACAGGGGTGGCGATAAGACCAATAGCCAGGCCGGTTGCAGCGACGAGGGAGCCGAATCGGCGCGCTAAGCGCTGCACGCGCGTGCCTTTCGGGGGCAGATGTAATTGATGCATGCGGAAAGTATAACTGTTATGTGTGAAAAACATTGCTTCTGCACTCTACAACATTGTCAGAGAGCTGACTATGCGCTGCGCGGTGTCAGGATGCGCGGGCCATCATCCGTGGCGGCCACGGTGTGTTCCCAGTGGGCTGCAGGTGATCCATCAGCGGTAATTACGGTCCAGTCATCCTCCAGCACGAAAGACTCGGTTTCTCCACCAAGGATGAGCATCGGTTCTATCGCAAGCACGGAGCCAGCTTGGATGTAGGGCCCGCGACCAGGATGGCCCTGGTTTTCCAGGTAGGGGTCCTCGTGCATGGTGCGACCAATACCGTGGCCACCGTAGCCCGCGAGGATACCCAGCTTCACGCCAAAGGCGGCCTCGGCTTCGCGGGTGGCGCGTTCGAGGGCATGAGAGACGTCGGTAAGCCGATTGCCTGGAATCATTGCCTGGAGCCCGTCGAGAAGCACGGCGCGTGTTGCACGATTGAGCTTATCGACGTCCCCCGCTAAGTCCCCCACCCCAAAACTCCACGCCGAATCCCCAACCCAACCATCAAAGGTGGCACCGCAGTCGACGGAGACGAGATCGCCTTCCTTCAATACCGCATCGGCAGAGGGGATACCGTGAACCACCACTTCATTAACTGAAGCACAGATGGAACCCGGGAAACCCTGGTAGCCCTTGAAGGTGGGCACTGCACCATGATCACGGATGACTTGCTCGGCGATGGCGTCCAGCTCCAGCGTGGTCACGCCAGGGGCGGCGGCGTCACGCACCGCGGTGAGAGCGCGTCCCACGATCCGGCCGGCAGCCTCCATCGCATCTAGCTCACCCGGGGTTTTCGCGGCAATGGTCTTCTTACGTCCGAACAGCATTGTGTGGTCCCTTTCTTGAAAAAGAGAAGCGCTGGCCTTCGTGTGGCCAGCGCTCATCAATTGGGCAGTTTACTTACCCAGCTTCTCCATCGTGCGGGCATTAACCTGCTCGACTTCACCATCAGCATCAATGTTGATCAGGGCGTCGCCGTAGTGGTCAATCAACGGAGCGGTCTCATCGCGGTAGACCTGCAGGCGCGTGCGGATCGTGTCCTCATTGTCATCAGCACGGCCACGGGCAAGCATCCTGGCCACCACAGTGTCCTCATCGACCTGGAAGTTGATCACACCATCGAGCTTCTGGCCCTGGGAATTCAGGAGCTCCTCCAGGATCTCAGCTTGCTCAACGGTGCGCGGGAACCCGTCGAGAAGCCAGCCGTTCTGGGCATCATCCTCAGCCAGACGCTCCTCCACCATGCGGGCTGTCACCGACGTGGGGACGAGCTTGCCGGCGTCAATGTACTCCTTTGCCTCTACACCCAGCGGGGTTCCCTCGCCGATGTTGGCGCGGAACAAGTCACCGGTGGAGATATGCGGGATACCGAGCTTCTCCGAAATGATCGCCGCCTGGGTGCCCTTACCGGCACCGGGAGGGCCGAGGAGTACAAGTCGCATTATTTCAACAGTCCTTCGTAGTTGGATTGCAGGAGTTGGGATTCAATTTGCTTCACCGTGGTCAAGGCCACGGACACCATAATCAGAATAGCCGTACCACCGAATGCGGACATTCCGCCGGCACCGCTACCCCCGAGACCCATATCAAGGGCGATATTCGGCAGGATGGCAATCAGACCAAGGTAAATCGCACCGACGAACAGCAAACGGTTCATCACAAACGCAAGGTACTGCGCGGTCGGACGGCCAGGACGGATACCTGGAATGAAACCGCCGTACTTCTTCATGTTGTCGGCCTGCTCGTACGGGTCGTACTGAATAGACACGTAGAAGTAAGAGAAGAAGATGATCAACGTGAAGTAGGTCAAAATGTACTGCCACGAAGCCGGGTTCTGCAGCCACGCCATCACGGTGGACATCCACCAGTTATCCGGCGGGGTCGGATCATTCGAGTTCACAATCTGAGTGATCAGAACTGGAACGTACATGAGTGAGGACGCGAAGATCACCGGGATCACGCCAGCCTGGTTGACCTTGAGCGGCAGGTAGGTCGACGTGCCACCGTACTGGCGGCGACCCACCATGCGCTTGGCGTACTGGACCGGGATGCGACGCTGGCCCTGCTCGATGAACACGATGCCCACAACAAGGAAGATCACCGCAGCAATCACCACTGCGAAGATCAACGGCCCAGACTGGCGGAGAATATTCGCCCCATCCGTAGGCAGACGGGTCGCAATACCAGCGAAGATCAGCAGGGACATACCATTGCCCACGCCCTTCTCCGTGATGATCTCACCGAGCCACATGATCAGAACAGCACCGGAGGTCATCACAACCACCATCATGACCAGCGTCCACACCGTGCGGTCTTCAACGAGGACGGGAATACCCTGACCAAGCAGCTGCTCACGGTCCGCCAGGGCTACGATGCCAGCGGACTGCAGCAATGCAAGCGCCACCGTCAGGTAGCGCGTGTACTGCATCATCTTGGCCTGGCCAGCCTGGCCTTCTTTCTTCAGCTCTTCAAACCGCGGAATCACCACGGTGAGCAACTGCGTGATAATCGACGCGGTGATGTACGGCATGATGCCGATAGCAAACACGGACAGCTGCAACAAAGCGCCGCCGGAGAACAAGCTGATCACCGAGAAGATGTTGCCTTGATCTCCCTCAGCGAGGGCGCGAAGACGCTCGGCAATGATGCCGTAATCAACTCCCGGTGTAGGGATTTGCGCGCCAATGCGGTAGAGGATGATCAGAGCTAGCGTGATCAAGATCTTCTTGCGAAGATCAACGTCCTTGAACGCCTGGAAAATGGTGGACACGTGGCCTCCTGGCTTATCCCGCGCGGCTTAAGGCCGCACGGCGATAGCGGACAGTAGATAACGTAATTGACTTGTTTACCCTAGCAGGTGTTAGCAGAAAACATTTATTCCGGTGGCAATTGCTATAAACCGTCCAAAGCACGCTTGCCCCATAAATGCAGAAACTCCCCGAGCAAGACGAGCAGATGCTCTTTCGCGCGGGGAGTTTTGAGAAAACTAAGAGTGAGAAACTACTTCTCCTCGCCAGCCTTCACAGTTGCCTCCGTGGTGGAACCACCAGCAGCGGTGATCTTCTCCACCGCAGACTTGGAGAACTTCTCGGCGGTGATGTCCAGCTTGACGCTGATCTCGCCGTCGCCCAGGACCTTAACCGGCTGGTTCTTGCGCACAAGACCAGCAGCAACCAGGTCCGCAACAGCGACGGTGCCGCCCTTCGGGAACGCCTTTGCCAGGTCAGAAACATTGACCACCTGGTAGACGATCTTGTTCGGGTTCTTGAAGCCCTTGAGCTTCGGCAGACGCATGTGCAACGGCATCTGGCCACCCTCGAAAGCAGCAGAAACCTGCTTACGAGCCTTGGTGCCCTTCGTACCGCGACCTGCGGTTTTACCTTTGGAAGCCTCACCGCGGCCGACGCGGGTCTTGGCCTTGTTAGCGCCCTCAGCCGGGCGCAGATCATGGAGCTTGATTACTTCAGCCATGGTTTATCTACTCCCCTGCTACTTCTTCGACGGTGACCAGGTGGGCCACCTTGAGGATCTGGCCGCGCGTTGCGTCGTTGTCCTGCTTGATCACGGACTGGCCGATCTTGCGCAGGCCCAGAGCCTCCAGGTTCTTACGGGCAGCCGGCTTCTGGCCGACCTTGCCGTGGTGCAGCGTAATCTTCAGAGCCATTGTGCTTAAGCCTCCTGTCCTGCGCGTGCGCGCAGCATACGGGCCGGTGCGACCTCCTCGAGGGACTTGCCACGACGAGCGGCAACTTCCTCAGGGCGGACCAGCTCCTTCAGGCCAGCAACAGTGGCCTGAACCACGTTGAGGGCGTTGTCGGAGCCGAGGGACTTCGCCAGGATGTCCTGGACACCAGCGCACTCAAGCACCGGACGGGCTGCGCCACCGGCGATGACACCAGTACCAGGAGCAGCCGGGCGGAGCATCACGATGCCCGCTGCCGCTTCGCCCTGAACCGGGTGAGGGATGGTGCCGCCAATCATCGGGACGCGGAAGAAGTTCTTACGGGCTTCCTCTGCACCCTTCTGGATGGCAGCCGGGACTTCCTTTGCCTTGCCGTAGCCGACGCCGACCATGCCCTGGCCGTCGCCAACCACAACGAGTGCGGTGAAGGACATGTTGCGGCCGCCCTTGACGGTCTTGGCAACACGGTTGATGGTGACGACGCGCTCGATGTACTTATCGCGCTCGTCCTGTGCACCGCCACGGCGGTCGTCGCGGCGGCCTCGGCCACCACGCTCATTGCGGTCGTTGCGGCCACCGCGCTCGTTGCGGCCACCACGCTCGCCACGCTGTTCGGTGCTGTTGTTTTTCTGGTCTTCGGCGGATGCTCCGCCGTCACGCCGTTCACGCTCGGCCATTACGCGATCCTTCCGTTGATGTTTACGTACTTAGCTGCGATGGTCATTAGAACTTCAGACCACCTTCACGTGCGGCGTCTGCCAGAGCGGCGACGCGGCCGTGATACTTGTATCCGCCGCGGTCGAAGACGATCTCTTCGATGCCAGCAGCTTTGGCGCGCTCAGCGATGAGCTCACCAACCTTGGCTGCCTTGGCTTTCTTGTCGCCCTCGAGGGTGCGCACGGCATCTTCCATGGAGGAAGCAGAGACCAGGGTGTGGCCTGCCAGGTCGTCGATAACCTGCACGTGCACGTGGCGGGAGCTGCGGTGGACAACGAGACGCGGGGTCTCCGGGGTGCCACGCAGCGTCTTGCGGATGCGGTTGTGGCGGCGGACGCGTGCTTCGCGGCGGCGGGTTGCAATGTCCCGGCCGACCGGGGTGCGCTTCTGCTTTGCTTCAGTGCTCATTGTTTACTTACCCGTCTTTCCGACCTTGCGGCGAACCTGCTCGCCCGCGTAACGGATGCCCTTACCCTTGTACGGGTCATCCTTGCGGAGGCGGCGGATGTTCGCAGCGATCTGGCCAACCTGCTGCTTGTTGATGCCTTCGATGGACAGCTTCGTGTTGCCGTCAACGGCGAACGTGACGCCCTCCGGAGCCTCAATGAGGATCGGGTGGGAGTAGCCGAGGGAGAACTCGAGGTCCTTGCCCTTGAGCTGGACACGGTAGCCAACACCGAAGATCTCCATGTTGATCTTGTACCCCTCGGTCACGCCAACAACACAGTTGTTGATCAGCGAGCGGGTCAGACCGTGCAGGGAGCGGTTGTTGCGGTGGTCATCCGGACGGGTGACCACAATCTGGTTGTCTTCCACAGCAGCGGTGATCGGCTCCGGAACGTCGACGGAGAGGGTGCCCTTCGGGCCCTTCACCTCAACGAGCTGGCCATCGATCTTGGTTTCTACACCGTTGGGGATAGCGATGGGTGCGTTTCCTACGCGAGACATGTACTACTCCTCCCTTACCAGACGTAGGCGAGGACTTCCCCACCTACACCCTTCTCTTGGGCCTGGCGGTCCGTGAGCAGACCCTGGGACGTGGAGATGATTGCCACACCCAGGCCGCCGAGAACCTGCGGCAGGTCAGTCGACTTGGCGTACACGCGCAGGCCCGGCTTGGACACGCGACGCAGGCCAGCGATGGAAGCCTGACGGGACGGGCCGTACTTCAGGTCGAGGGAGAGGGTCTTGCCCACCTTTGCGTCCTCAACCTTGTAGTCAGCGATGTAGCCCTCCTGCTTGAGGATCTCCGCGATGTTGACCTTCAACTTCGAGGAGGGCATGGACACGGTCTCGTGGTGCGCATTGTTTGCGTTGCGCACGCGAGACAGCATGTCCGCAATGGGATCTGTCATGGTCATAGTTGACCGCTTACCTTTCTCGTTGCGGTTCCTCTCCACCCAGATGTCCACTGCGGGAAGCGGCTGACTGCGTTATCCGTGTGATGTGTCGGGGGCTACTTTTGCTCGCACACAGCGTGTGAACGAGCAGTTGGGGCGCTCCCCAGCGCTTAGTAACGCCAGGTGCTCGCCGCCACCCTCCATACGGTCCGCATTAAGGCGGGGGGCCTGCAACAAAGTTGGATTCTTACGTTCTTACGGCTCTGACGCGCACGAAATGCACACTACGTGCCATGCGCGCAGGTCCGCCGGTCAACCATACAGGTCAGCGCAGTTCAAGCACAAATCGCTTATCGACGCCACCCCACACCATCAACACGGCAGCGCCGGCCGAGACCTCACCCGCGTTTGACCGAGGTCGCTCTGTTCCCCATCACTCATGCCTTGCCAGTACGAGGCACTATCCGTCTGGCGCTTGGGCTTCGACGCGACCAAGTAAAGGCCTTGGGCGCGAATGAAGTCATCGCGGGCGTTTTCGGCCTTGCCCACATCGTCGATAAGCGCGAGCACATATCTCTCTTTTCCAGCGGCGACAGTGGTTTCCGCAGCGCTAAGGCGTTCATAGATTGTGATAGCGAAACCGTGCATGTATGAGCGGCGCGCCACCACCGTGGACACCCCGCGCATTCGATCCCCTTTCACCCGGCGCGCACCCGCGGCCATCTGGGGGTTGAGGATGGTGAAGAGTAATTCTACGCGCTCAACATGCCTGCGTACCCCAAAGACCATGGTTGATTCAACCTTGGTGGAATTGCGCTTGCCGTGCCTAAATGCCACACAATGAAGCGCCGCTACAAGGTAACTCAATAATTGCGACTGCATATCGGTGTACGAACCGACGAAGCGGAACTCACGCGTAATCACCTCATCGTTCGCACCGGGACTGTCTAAGTCCCGCTCCTCAAAACCGTACGTAGCCATTAAATCGAAGGCTTTACGGTAGAAGGCTTCACCTTCCGCAGTGCCCTCCTGATCAGCGGCTTGGTTGAGTAGCTTCTGAACACGCTCTTTGATTTTGTCGATGTTGCCGTGTGTCCCGATTGTTCCTGCACCCATTGTTTCCCCCTTGGCTGTTGTGTTGTTAAAAGGTACGAACCCATATCTATCGTCTAGGTGCGACACGCCCTCCTCATTGTGCGCGACAGCCTGTGGATAACTATTCGAATATGCAGCTCAGAACCTTTTGCCAAGCACGATGCGCGCTACTGGACTACCGTCGATAGCACAACCGTTACAGGCAGTATTGGTGGCGGGACCACATTCGATCTCAACTACAACTGAAAGGACAGACCTCCGCCATGACAACCACAACTGACAAACCCACCCCCGGCAACAAGATTGTGCTCATCGGCGCTGGCGATGTCGGTGTCGCCTACGCCTACGCGCTGGTGAACCAGGGATTGTGCGATCACCTGGCCATCATTGACATCAATGAGGAAAAGACATGGGGCCACGTTGAGGATCTGAACCACTCAGTTCCGTGGTCCGGACACAACACCCGCGTCACCGTGGGCACCTACGAGGACTGCCGCGACGCCGCCTTGGTGGTCAACTGCGCCGGCGTGGCCCAACGCCCGGGCGAAACCCGCCTAGATCTGGTTGCGCGCAACCTGAAGATCTTTAAGAGCATTGTGGACGAGGTCATGGCGCACGGCTTCAACGGCATTTTCCTCGTGGCCACCAACCCGGTAGACGTGTTGTCCTACGCCACGTGGAAGTTCTCCGGGCTGCCATCTTCCCGCGTGATCGGCTCCGGCACCATTCTGGATACCGCACGCTACCGCCACTCACTCGGCGAGTACTTTGGCATGAGTTCCACCTCCGTCCACGCCTACGTCATCGGTGAGCACGGCGATACGGAGTTGCCTGTTGTCTCCACGGGCAGTGTGTCCGGCGTGCCACTGCCAGAGAAGCTCAGGAAGGCCGCAGAGCACAACCCGGAAGCTTCCTCCGACATGACCACCATTTTTGAGGAAACCCGGGACGCTGCCTACAAGATCATCCAGGCCAAGGGGTCAACGTCTTACGGTATCGGCGGTGGCCTTGCCCGCATCACCCGCGCTGTGCTGAGCAATGAGGATGTTGTGCTGCCGGTCAGTGCCCTGCTGGAAGGCCAGTACGGCCTCGAAGACATTTACATTGGCACCCCGGCTGTGATCAATCGCAACGGCATCCGCGATGTCGTCGAACTCACGCTCGACGAGACAGAGTCCAAGCAATTCCAGCACTCCGCAGAGGTACTGCGCCAGGTGATGGTGGACGGCGGGCTCGTCGGGTAGCAGCCAGGGCGACATCAATGCATTACGACGAGGCCTTGGACCAGGCAGGTTCTGCTACGGCCGAGGTCCTTGGAGCGCTAGCCACTGTCAAAGTGTTGCTCCAAGGTTTCATCCGCCCGTGCGCCGCGCGGTGGCCTGACGTACGGGCCGTGATCAACCATCTCGAGTACGACGAGGCGACGGGTCAGTTCTCTCTTCCGCAGGAGGCACGAGATCTGCTGGATCGTTTCGAGGAGGAGTTTGATCAGGCCGAGGATAATGCGTGGCCCGAGGATCTGAATCCGCTTGATGGGCTGGCCATGGATGCTTTCATGGCCGTCCATAGGCTCATCCACAATACTGGGTATTCCTGGGGCAACCTCGGCTTACTCCTGTCCACCGACTGCGATGACTACCTGCATTTCATCCGCTTGTTTGCCTCCGCGCGGTGCCGGTTCACGGGTGAGACTCTCCACTTCTCAGAAATCGGAGGCGTGGGAAATGTCTTCGTGTTTGAGGATTTTCTGCCTCCCACACTCGTGGCAGCTACAGGTCCGAAGGATGTTGCCCGCATGCTTATCGACGCTGCCTGGGTCGCCCCCAACACAGTCGACGTAAAGCATGAGCCTGGAGTGATCTCACTCACCGGAGATGTAGACACGATGCGGCACATCTACGAGGTGGCCATGCGAAACGAGGACACGGAAGCAACGATCCGAGCACAGTCACCCTCCTTACCAGCAGATAAACGGGTGCGGTACGAGCCTGTCGTGGACTTCACCACCGAATGTCCGGTGCCTTTTCCGGATATTCTGGCTGCCATGGGCAACCCCGAACCACAGCCCATGATTGATGATATGAACTGGGGTGCCTTCCTCGGCAACGCCTACCGAGGCACGATCACACTCAATGGTGAAAAACTCCACGCTGCTGCAACGGAGAAAGACGGTGTGATCACCGAACTTGAGATCAGCCCCCAAGACAACGCCAGCTTCCTAGGCATCCCCTTTCATATCCCTACACCGACATTCACCGAACGGCTCGATGAGCGCGGCATACCCTGGGCTGATGACGGAAGACTGGGAATTGTGCTGTACGAACACTGGGTCACGCTGTACAACCATGACAGGAGGATCGAGGCGATTCTGTGGCACAACCCAGATACGTTGACTGATATTGATCTGCTCGATCTCGCGTTCCCGCCTGATAACCACCGCGGTTAGCAGCGGGAGATCGCTTCAGTGGCAATTCTTCGGGGCTCTTCGAGGCACTCAGCCCACCCTTCGGGCGCACCCTCATTAATAAAAGCAATGAGATCAAGTGCGCTTTTCGGCTCAGGAGTAAGCACCAAACTATTGCCACTTTTCCTGATCACCACACGGCCCTCTCCTTTCCAGCGACCTCCAGTAAAGGAAAGTTATCTACCCTGACCATACGCGGGTTGCGCGAGAAGATTCGCCAACCAACTACGCTGTCTTACGCTGCAAGCTCAAGGAAGCGACCCCGATCAGTACGACGCAGAAGGCCCCGAGAATCGTCGCGTCGCAGCTGAGTGAGTACACGCTTTGCTACAGCCAGGGTTGCCCTCATCGATCCCCGCGGCAAGCTGAAAGTGGCACAGTCCACAATGCGGGCTGATGCACCTTCCATCACTACGGCCGCGTCCTGTTTTTTCGCGTTACACATAGCTTCACCTTTGAGCACAAAACAGTAACCTGGCAAGTGTATTGAATAAAAGACACGGAAAGCCACGCCGAAACGAAAGAAACATGGGAAACACAGACCTGATCATCCACAAACCTGACGCACCCCTGACCATGCCCGACCAAGAGCTGATCGAGGCCGTGGTCGCTGCCACCGACGGACCACAGGTATCAGATGAATACCTGGAACAGCTACACAACCAGATCCTGCAGGACAACCGCGACCTCATCGAGGACGGACTCCTCTACCCCGACAGGACTGGACTTCGCGGCGAGCGCTGCCTCGTCGTTGACGTGTCGGACCATGTGGTCCCCTTGCTAGTCAAACGTCTTTCACACATCGCGGCGGGAATGGGGCTAGTGGTCGTCTCAGAACTCGATGATCTTGTATTCGCCTACGGTAATGAAATTCCGGGCATGTCCATCCGCACAAACGAATGGGACATTGCGTGGGCTTCCCCCCGTGCATTGCCACAGTGGTTGGAGCGTACGACAATGGCCATGAACTTTTACCACGACCGTGGCGATGACGCTGTGGACTTCCTCATCATCGAAGACACCAGCAAAGAACACCAGTTCATCCAAACGATCTACCGGCCCGCTATAGAGGCGTACCAGGTGGAGGTCCGCGACGGCGGCGCTGATGCCCACTACCAGGCAATGATCGCCAGCTACGACGAGACGCTCGCCGCATTTGAAACGTGGATGGCTACCGGTGAACGCCTGCCGCAGGTTGACTGGGCCCTCATCGACATGTAACCGAAATCTTTTAGAAAGACGAAACCCCCACCACCCAGCGGGAAGGCTGCGTGGTGGGGGCCAAGTGAGACGTCGATAAGCAAAAGCTTATGGGCGCTGCATCTTGCCATCCTTGTCCTTGAACGGGAAGCCGAAGTGGCGCAGGAGCGCGCGGCCTTCCTCGTCGTTGGCAGCGGTGGTCACAACGGTGATGTCCATACCGCGCGGACGGTCGATCTTGTCCACGTCGATCTCGTAGAACATGGTCTGCTCGGAGAGGCCGAAGGTGTAGTTGCCGTTGCCGTCGAACTGCTTGTCGGACAGGCCACGGAAGTCGCGGATACGCGGGAGAGCAACCGTCAGCAGACGGTCGAGGAACTCCCACATACGGTCGCCGCGCAGGGTGACCTTCGCACCGATGGGCATGCCTTCACGCAGCTTAAAGTTAGCAATGGAGGTCTTCGCGCGACGCAACTGCGGCTTCTGGCCAGTGATAGCGGTGAGGTCCTCGAGGGCACCGTTGATCACCTTGGAGTCACGTGCAGCGTCGCCGACACCCATGTTGACCACAATCTTGGTCAGACCCGGGATCTGCATGACGTTGTCGTAGCCGAACTCCTCAGAGAGCTTGCCGCGGATTTCGTCCTTGTAGCGCGTCTTCAAACGCGGGGTGTAGTTAGCCTCGCTCATTAGATGTCCTTCCCGTTCGACTTGGCCACGCGGACCTTCTTGCCGTTCTCATCGAAGCGGTAGCCCACACGGGTCGGGTTGCCATCAGAATCAACGAGCATCACATTGGACACGTGGATCGCTGCTTCCTGGGTAACAATGCCGCCGGACTCAGCGCCGCGCTCATTGTAGGAGTTGGCAACGTGCTTCTTCACACGGTTGACGCCCTCAACGAGGACGCGGTCGCGCTTCGGGTAAGCCTCAATGACGCGACCCTGCGCGCCCTTGTCCTTACCAGCGATGACCTGGACCATATCGCCCTTCTTGATCTTCAACTAGATCACCTCCGGAGCGAGAGAAACAATCTTCATGAACTTCTTGTCGCGCAGCTCACGTGCCACCGGGCCGAAGATACGGGTACCGCGGGGCTCGGTGTCGTTCTTGATCAGAACTGCAGCGTTCTCATCGAAGGAGATGTAGGAGCCGTCCGGGCGACGGGTTTCCTTCTTTGCGCGCACGATAACAGCGCGAACAATTTCGCCTTCCTTGACGTTGCCGCCGGGGGCAGCTTCCTTCACGGTGGCGACAATCGTGTCGCCGATACCGGCGAAGCGTCGAACAGAACCGCCGAGCACCTGGATGCACAGAATTTCGCGTGCACCAGTGTTGTCGGCGACCTTCAGACGCGATTCTTTCTGAATCACTTTTGGTCTCCTGACCTGGATCAATGTGCGCCAGATTTCCGTCCTGCACGCACGTGGTCAATGTCTTTGTGCCTTTTCGCTTATCGACGAACAGTGGAACCCACCGTCGAAGGGTCTCGCAGCATCAGCTCGGAAACGCGCGTTAGCTACGACCAGCGTGAGACAACTGTGGTATTTAACCATGTTTACCCCGCTGAACCCAAATCCATGCAGGGCTACGCAGCTTCGACCGCGAAAAAGAAAAACACCATTCCCCCTGGTCGGTTCAAGCCTGAAGAGGATGGTGTTGTTTCTAGCTATTTAGGAGCTGAATGCGGTGATGGCAGTAGCGGCCACGGCAGTGGCAATGAAGCGACGAATCTTCATGTCTTTTCCTTAAACCCAGACTGTGCTCAGCTGCCCACTATCCAATCTGCCAGAATGGATCAGGTGAAGTCCTCTACGCCTGACATGCTCGATGCTGTGCACGGGGTGCGCGACGCTCTCGCCGCAACCCGGCTGGATGACGCAGCTGATGATGCCCGTGCAATTGTGAACCAGCTGGATGACTACGTCTTACCGCGGCTGGCCAACCTAGACGCCCCGCTACTGGCGGTGATAGGCGGGTCCACGGGTTCCGGCAAATCAACCCTGGTTAACGCGATATTGCGTGAACGCGTATCCAACCCGGGCGTAATACGCCCTACTACCCGCCAGCCGGTGCTGGTTGCTCACCCAGATGACGCTGATTGGTTCAATTCGCCACAGGTCCTTCCTGGCCTGGCACGGTCCCATGGCGCGGGGGATGAACAATCCACCACACTGCGGATTGTTCCCACCACCAACATTCCAGCCGGCTTAGCGCTGTTGGATGCGCCGGACTTTGACTCAATCGACGATCGGAATCGCGCGCTGGCATCACAACTGTTGGCCGCTGCAGATCTGTGGGTCTTTGTCACCACCCCAGCGCG
Source organism: Corynebacterium tuscaniense DNF00037 (assembly GCF_000759055.1). Taxonomy (NCBI): domain Bacteria; kingdom Bacillati; phylum Actinomycetota; class Actinomycetes; order Mycobacteriales; family Corynebacteriaceae; genus Corynebacterium; species Corynebacterium tuscaniense. Next base: position 48,856 of record NZ_JRNG01000020.1, read on the forward strand.
TTACGCCGATCAGCTTGTGTGGAACTTTTTGCATGATGCTGCCGGAAGGGGCATCGAGGTTGTCGTGGTGCTCAATCGGCTTGATGAATCTGCGGCAGCAACCGTTCCCGATGACTTGCGCCGCATGATGGATGAGGCAGGGCTGGGTGGGGCCACCGTGTTCACCGTCCCCTTCGTTCCCGGTCTGGGCAGCGATGATGCTGGCAAGGACGACGAATTCCTCGGCGATGAACTTGTCGCTGATGTGCGCACGTATCTCACCCGTCTCGCTGAAGATTCCGTCGCGCGCCGTGCCGTCGCAGGAAAAACTGTCGCGGGAGCCATCGTCGGGGCCCTTTCGCGTATCGACGCTGTGGTACAGGCCCGTTCCCGCCAAGAAGCCTTCGCCTCCCAACTCGACACCGCGATCAGTGAACAGTACTCGGCCGCCCATTCCCACGTCATCGATGCCACCTCCGACGGCAAGCTGCTACGCACCGAGGTGATGAACCGCTGGCAAGATGTTGTGGGCACCTCCGATGTAACCCGCGGATTCGAACGCTGGTTTTCCAACGCCATGGATAAGGTGGGCAGCTTCTTCAGTGGCGAGCCTGCGCCGTTGCGCGAAGTGGAAACTGAGCTGGAATCCGGCTTACATGCCGTCATCGTTGATGCCGCCGATACTGCGGCTGCCCGCTCCTGGTCCCACATCGGGGCAGTTGCCCCAGATCTTCGCGCTGCCGCTGATCCGGCTCTGGCACGTTCTAGCGAAGACATTGATGCCCAAGCTGCGGCACTCGTGAGAGAATGGCAAGCTGCGTTGCTCGCTCACATCCAGGAAACCGCCGGGGCGAAGCGGCAGCGTGCCCGAGTCATGTCGTTTGGTTTGAATGTCCTCACCGTGGCGCTGATGCTCGTCGTGTTTGCTTCCACAGCGGGAATCACCGGCTCAGAAGTTGCCATCGCTGGCGGATCAGCGGTGCTCGGCCAGAAGCTGTTGGAAACCATCTTCGGCGAAGACACTGTGCGCCGCATGGCCACTGATGCCCGCAATGATTTGAATGAGCGCCTCTACGCACTTCTGCAACGCGAACGCGCGCGCTTCTACCCCGTCACTGACCCCTTGGTTGAAGGTACTCCGGCAGACGAACTACAGGAAGCTGTCAGCACTGCCCGCACCGCCGTTGCTGGCCGCTTCCCTGAGCTAGCCGGGACCACTGCCCCATCGCGCGCACTGGCACCTGCCACACAGACCGGCCACGACAGTCACGACAGTGATGCCACCACGGATCTGGCGGAATCTGCTCAACGTGGCCCCTTGCGTGATCTGTTCACCCAACTCCGTGGCGGCTTCCAGCGCCCCGCGCAACAGCCGGAAGGAGAAACCGATGGCATTGTTTAAACGCAACACGCCCCTCGGTGAGCGCCTGACCGCTTTAGAAGATGCTGCCGAGATTGGTGCACCGTACCTCTCCCCCGCACAAAAGGAAAGGTTGGAAAAAGTTGCACGCGCGGGCGCGGAGCGCCGTGCACTGTCAGCAGAGCACACCGTCGTCGGATTCTTCGGGGCAACGGGCTCCGGTAAGACGTCTTTGTTCAACGCTGTTGTTGGGGAGGATCTAGGCAAGGCTGCTGCACGCCGCCCAACGACCTCCTCACCGCTGGCAGCGGTCTGGGAACCTGCCGGTTCAGAGGAGTTGCTCGACTGGCTTGAGGTGGAAGACCGTAGGACACGCCCCGGTGAATTCGCTCCCGGTGCTGGGCCTTTGATCTTATTGGACCTCCCAGACTTCGACTCAGTGGAGCTGTCTAACAGGGAGATCGCCACCCGACTTGCAGGGCAAGTGGATGTACTCGTGTGGGTCTCCGACCCAGAGAAGTACGCCGATAGCGTCATCCATGAACAGTTCATCCAACCGCATGCTAACCACTCTGCAGTCACCCTTGCTGTTCTAAATAAATCAGACTTGTTGGGTTCGGCGAACGTTTCCACCGTTGCACAGTCTTATGCGCAGCTGCTTCGCTCCGATGGCCTCACACATGTCTCTGTTCTGCCCACATCCACGCTCACCGGTGCAGGTATTGGCGATGTTAGGGCAGCCATCGCCCGCGTCGCCCGTGCACACTCGGCCCAATCCGCCAGGATTGAGGCAGACATTGTGTCCGTCACTGATGAATTTGTCGACGGCACCAAGACAAACACCCCGGACAAACGCGCAAAACGTGAACTAGATAAGGCCTTGAACCACGCTGTAGGTGCAGACCGTCTGGCCAACACCACCGCGGCTGCCTACCGCAAGCGGCTTTTCCAGCGCACCGGTTGGCCCGTTGTTTCCTGGATGGCGCGTTTCCGGCCTGACCCCTTAAAACGACTGGGGCTGCGCGAAGAACCAGATAGTGTTGGGGTTCACCGCTCATCCCTGCCTGAATTGGACGCTGCTTCAAAGGCTGTGGCCAACAAGGGTGTCCGCGAGTACGCTGCCACGATTGCGGAAGGTTTGCCACCACAGTGGGCCGGAGCTGTGTTCGACCGTGCTGATGATGTGGCTGTAAGTGTGCCGGCCGAACTCGATGTTGCTGTGACACGGACGAAACTCCCGGCAGAGCCCTCAAAGGGATGGGGTGTGCTCACCTTCATCCAATGGCTTGCCTTTGTCGCGGCGCTGGTGGGCGCGTTGTGGTATCTCATCGTGGCGCTGGTTCCGGGAATTCTCACCCCGCTTTTAGGCGATGACCTCGTTCCGGACGTTGAGGGATGGCCCATTCCCACTCTGCTCATCATGGTGGGAATCCTCACCGGCGTGGTCATCGGGTTGATGTCTGCGGGGGTTGGCGGGATCGTCGGTAGCAATATCAAGCGGCGTACGCGCACAGCGCTGCGCAAAGAAATTGCTGCGATGTCGGAGACAACCGTGGTCGCGCCCTTAGAGGAGATACGCGATGACTATGTTCGTTTCACCGAACGCATCGCCGTCGCCGCGGGCGCTTAAGTCCACGCATCGAATGCACTAGTCACCTACGGTTGTCTGTTCAATCTTGCCGTCAGGCCCTTCAACAATCAGGTTGGCGGCTTTGCCGTCGACGGATTGCGACAGGATTTCTTTGACCGGATCCAGCTCAGCGGGGTCGTATTCGCCGTCGGCGTAGAAGTACCACACGCTCAGCGGACCGATATTTCCTGCGTTGTACAGGTAAAGGGAAGTTGCGGCATCAACGCGTTCTGCCTGTTCAACGAGGGCACTCAGTCTCGCACCTTGCGGGCGCAGCTGGAGGTTCGGGGCGAGATCATCCCAGTCAGCTATGCCGTCCAGCCGCGCGCGCTTGTGCAGCGGAAAACCGCGCAGAGTGAAAGTGTCGCGCTCGTGCATGTCAAGATGCCCGAACACATGGTCCCGGAATTCACGCGCCGCGCTATCGCTTATCGACGTCTCCCTCCACACCATCACGTCCAGTCCCCCATCCGAACTCGAAGCCGAGATGGACACCTCTGCTACCTCGGGTGCTGCAAACAGCGCCAACTGCTCTGCAGTTTCTGCTCCGAAGTCCGCCGTTGGGAACGGGCCCTGCCACTTGAATGCCGTGCTACCCAGCTCAGCCTGCACATGTGAAGTCATCTTTTGATTGAGCTCCTCCCCTTTGTCATGCAGCGTGACCAAGGCAGCCACGAACTCGGCGGCATCGTCTACGTTCACGGAACCGCTCACCTGGACCGTGCCAGTCGGGATTCCGCCCCCAATTACCGAGGAAAACGTCAGCCCCTCAAACACCGGGTCAGTGGCAGCCCACTGTGCCAACGCCTCCTGCTCCTCTGCAGTCGGGTCTGAACAACCAGAAAGCGCCAGAACAACCGCACCAACAAGGCCAGCAAGAACTTTCCGCATCATGCCCACCATCTTAAAAGGCAGCACTGTCCAGCAGTTTAATCAGCGAAAAGGTGAACCATGCGGTCGCCCCACGGCCCGGTGCCCTCAGGCTGTTCGGCCATTGGTGCCCCGACGATCGCCTCGCCCAATCGGCCGTCAGGCCCCTTGATCCTTAGCCCAACGGGATCTCCGGCCACTGGTCTAGCCAGCAGGGACTTCAACTGCTTCATCGCTTCCTCGTTGTAATCGCCCTCCGTGTAGAACTCCCAGTGGTAAAAGCCCTCGAAACTCCAGACAGACCGCAACGCATAGGGGGTTGCGGCATCCACGTCGTCCGCGAAAGCAGCTGTGGCTGCGTACCCTGCGGGGAACTCTGAGAAGCGAAGCACCGGCGAAATACGCCGGGAAGGCTTTTCCCCATCCGCAAGAGTGGGTCTCGCCAGCGGGAATCCCACCAGTTCAATACTGCCGGAAGGCTGCACTTCATCCAGGTGACGGAGCAAACTGTCGCGGTACGCTCGCGCATCATCGTCACTGAACTCCAAGTCGCGGTAAACCTCTGCTCGCAAGCCTCGAGAGAAGTCATCAATCAATACAACACGTACCTCGGGTGCTGCGAACGGCTCGAAAACAGCTGCTAGTTCTTTATCCCTGCCGGGTGCCCAATTGCGCCCTTTCCAGGTGAACGAAGTGCCCTCGATATCGGCGTTGATGTTCAGGTCCAACCCGAGGCGACTCCCACCAGGCATCTCAGCGAGCCTGGCGTAGATCTGATCCAAGGCGGAGAAGAACTCTGCCACGCTGCCCACGTGCACATCGCCAACAACATCAATCTTGTTCGTCGGGATGCCACCTGCCAAAGACTGCGAAAATTTGAGATCAACGAGTGCAGACTGAGTGGCAGCCCAATCCGAAAGCTCAGGGATGCGTTCTTGCGTCGTCTTAGTAGACACACAACCAGCAAGAGCAAAACTGGCCAACACAGTCACGGTGGCAATGATCTTCCGAAACATAGCCGACATTTTAAGAGCCATAAAATACCCGATCCATGTCCTCCTGCCACGGCCCAGGTTTTTTCGGTGGGTACTCCTGTTTTGCCCCAATTAGTGCAACGCCTAGGACCCTCGTACGACTTGTGATCTTGACTTCGATGGGACTGCCAGCATCTGGGTGTGAGAGCAACTGCTTGATTAGCTTCAGCGCCTCCTCGTCGTAATCATCGTCAGCGTAAAATTCCCAACGATACATCCCCTTGTAACTTGTGACAGCTCGCACCGCATAAGGTGTTGCAGCGTCTACAGTCTCCGCCAGGGTGGCTGTACCTACGTATCCCTGGGGGAATTCCGAGAAACGAAGCGAGGGACTACCGGCTCCAAACCCACGTGTCCCACCAGGGTCGGTGCGGTGCAGCAGTGGGAATCCGGACAGTTGGATCATTTCGGTTCCTTTTACGCTGTCCAGGTGACGGAACGCTCTGTCACGGTACGCGTGCGCAGCCTCGTCGGTGACCTGAAAGTCCCGGCTCACTTCCACCCAGAAAACTTCTACATCTTCCCGCATATCCACGGAGCCAACCTCGGGTGCTGCGAAAGGTTCGAGCAGTTCTACTAGTCTCTCGCCCTTTCCTGGCTCCCACTCACGCCCTGTCCACGTGAACTCTGTCCCCTGAATATCAGCCTTGACGTCAACGTCCAGCCACCGGCGTTTTCCACGTGGCAATTCATCGAACCTGGCGTACAGCTGATCCAACGCAGTAAAGAATTCGGCAACACTGTTCGCATGCACCTCACCTTTCGCCTGAAGGGTGTGAGAATACGAGTCCCCAAAAAGGCTGGGTTCCCTCGGCCGCGAAACGTGCAAGTCCGCCAATGCAGGCTGGGTATCAACCCACGCCGACAATTCCTTGAGTCGATGCTGCGACGACGCTTCAGCAAAGCACCCACCGAGAGCGAAGGTAGACAGCACCGCAACCAAGGCGACAATCTTCCGAAACATGAGTGCCAGTCTAAGGATAGGAGGTACAAAAGAACCCCGCCCTTCCTCCGATCCAGGAAGGACGGGGTGAGGGGCGGGGCGCCGGAAAACGTCGATAAGCGATAAGTGCTTAACGAGCCTTCTCGATGATCTCGACGAGACGGAAGTGCTTGTCCTTAGACAGCGGACGCGTCTCCTCAATGCGGACAAGGTCACCGATACCAGCGGTGTTCTCCTCGTCGTGTGCCTTCACGCGCTTGGTGGTACGGACAATCTTGCCGTACAGCGCGTGGGACTTGCGGTCCTCGAGCTCGACAACGATGGTCTTATCCATCTTGTCGGACACGACGTAACCGCGGCGGCGCTTCTGCAGACCCTTCTCCTTCGGGGCCTGTGCGGTGGTGTTGTCAGCCATTAGTTCGCTCCTTCAGCACCAGGGACGGTGGACAGACCAAGCTCACGCTCGCGCAGCACGGTGTAGATGCGTGCGATGTCGCGCTTGACCGCCGAGATACGACGGTTGTTGGTCAGCTGCCCAGTGGCCAGCTGGAAGCGCAGGTTGAACAGCTCTTCCTTGGCTGCGGACAGACGATCGTTGAGCTCAGAATCATTCAGCTCACGGAACTCGTGTGCGGGGGTTCCAACTGCCATTAGAACAGGTCCTCCTTCGAGATAACGCGGGTCTTGCAGGGAAGCTTCGCACCTGCGCGGCGCAGAGCCTCCTGAGCCACTGCCTCGTTCGGGTAGGACATCTCAAACAGGATGCGGCCAGGCTTGACGTTGGCCACCCACTTCTCCACCGGGCCCTTACCGGAACCCATACGCACGCCGAGCGGCTTCTGGGTCAACGGACGGTCCGGGAAGATGTTGATCCACACCTTGCCACCACGCTTGACGTGGCGGTTGATGGCAATACGAGCGGACTCGATCTGGCGGTTGGTGATGTACGCTGGCTCGAGAGCCTGCAGGGCGTAGTCACCAAAGTTGATGGTGTTTCCGCCCTTGGACACGCCGGAACGGCCCGGACGGTGCTGACGGCGGAACTTAACGCGCTTAGGGATAAGCATGTGTCTTAGCCCTCCTTATTCTGCTGTTCGGCGCGCTGGCGGCGCTGGCCACCACGGCGCGGGCGACGATCGCGGCCACGGCGGTCGTTGCCCGGAGCGTTCAGCTCGGACTCGCGGACACCGCCGACAACGTCGCCCTTGTAGATCCATACCTTGACACCGATGATGCCGAAGGTGGTGTCTGCCTCGGCGAGACCGTAGTCGATCTCAGCGCGGAGGGTGTGCAGGGGAACGCGGCCTTCGTGGTAGCGCTCGATGCGGGACATTTCAGCGCCACCGAGACGGCCAGAGCACTGAATCTTAATGCCCTTGACCTGCGGCTGACGCATTGCGGACTGGATTGCCTTGCGCATTGCGCGGCGGAAAGCGACGCGGTTGACCAGCTGCTCAGCCACAGACTGTGCAACGAGTGCAGCGCTGGCGTCGACGTTCTTGACCTCGAGGATGTTGAGGGCGACCATCTTGCCGGTGAGCTTCTCCAGCTCACGACGGATACGGTCTGCCTCAGCACCACGGCGGCCGATCACGATGCCCGGACGTGCCGTGTGGATGTCCACGCGGACGCGGTCACGGGTGCGCTCGATGACAACGTCGGCGATGCCGGCGCGCTCGAGGTTGTTCTTCAGGAACTCGCGGATCTTGATGTCCTCAGCGACGTAGTCGGAGTAGGACTTGTCGGCGTACCAGTGGGACTTCCAGTCGGAAGTGATACCCAGCCGGAGGCCGTGCGGGTGAATTTTCTGACCCATTGTTTAAGCCTCCTTCTGGCTTTCCACTACCACGGTGATGTGGCAGGTGCGCTTACGGATCTGGAATGCGCGGCCCTGAGCACGCGGCTGGTAGCGGCGCATGGTCGGGCCCTCGTTGGCGTAAGCCTCGGAGATGACCAGGGTGCGCGGATCCAAGCCGAAGTTGTTCTCAGCGTTGGCTGCGGCGGACGCGACGACCTTTGCCACCTGGGTGGAAACGGCCTGCGGCGCGTACTTCAGGATGGCCAGGGCCTCGGACACGGTCTTGCCGCGGACGAGGTCCAGGACGCGGTTCGCCTTCATCTGGGACGTACGCACGTACTTAGCGGTCGCGCGTGCGGAGGTGATGGTGTCGCTCATGATTTATCGACGCCCCTTCTCTTCCTTAACGTGACCCTTGAAGGTCTTGGTCGGTGCGAACTCGCCGAGCTTGTGGCCGACCATGGACTCATCCACGAACACCGGCACATGCTTGCGTCCATCGTGGACGGCGAAGGTGTGGCCGATGAAATCGGGGAGAATGGTCGAGCGGCGAGACCAGGTCTTGATGACCTGCTTGGTGCCAGCCTCGTTCTGAGCGTCCACCTTGTTGAGGAGGTGCTCGTCGACGAACGGGCCTTTCTTCAGGCTGCGTGGCATATGAAGTTACCTCCTCTTAACGCTTCTTGTTCGGGCGACGACGGCGCACGATCATGTTGTTGGAATAACGGTTCGGGTTGCGGGTACGGCCTTCCTTCTGGCCCCACGGGGACACCGGGTGACGGCCACCGGAGGTCTTACCCTCACCACCACCGTGCGGGTGGTCGACCGGGTTCATGACGACACCGCGGACAGTGGGCCTCCAGCCCTTCCAGCGCATACGGCCGGCCTTGCCCCAGCGGATGTTGATCTGGTCAGCGTTGCCGACCTCACCAACGGTTGCGCGGCAACGGATGTCCACGCGGCGGATTTCAGAAGACGGCATACGCAGAACAGCGTAGGAGCCTTCCTTACCCAGCAGCTGGATGGACGCACCAGCGGAACGTGCAAGCTTGGCGCCAGCGCCCGGCTTGAGCTCCACGGCGTGGATGGTCGTACCAGTCGGGATGTTGCGCAGCGGCAGGTTGTTGCCGACCTTGATGTCGGCGTTCGGTCCTGCCTCAACGATCGTGCCCTGGGTCAGACCCTTCGGCGCGATGATGTAGCGCTTCTCGCCGTCTGCGTAGTGCAGCAGGGCGATGTTAGCGGTGCGGTTCGGGTCGTACTCAATGTGAGCAACCTTTGCCGGCACACCGTCCTTGTCGGTGCGGCGGAAGTCAATCACACGGTACTGGCGCTTGTGGCCACCACCGCGGTGACGGGTAGTGATGTGGCCGTGAGTGTTGCGGCCACCCTTCTTCGGGAGCGGGCGCAGCAGGGACTTCTCCGGAGTGGAACGGGTAAGTTCCTGGAACTCGGAAACAGAGCTGTTGCGGCGACCCGGGGTTGTCGGCTTGTACTTACGAATAGCCATAATTTTCCTCTTTCGTATCGAACTCTTTTTGGTTCGTTGCCGTTAGGCGACGCCGCCAAAAATGTCGATGGAGTCGCTGCCCTCGCGGAGAGTCACATAAGCGCGCTTGGTGTCCTTCCGCTTACCCCAACCGGTGCGGGAGCGCTTGCGCTTACCCTCACGGTTGACGGTGTTCACGGAGGCGACCTTCACGCCGAAGATCTCTTCCACGGCAATCTTGATCTGGGTCTTGTTTGCGTCAGTGTCGACGTAGAACGTGTAGGTGTTCTGCTCCATCAGCGCGTAGGTCTTCTCGGAGACGACCGGGGCGATGATGATGTCGCGCGGGTTAGCAATCTTGGCCATTATTTCTCATCCTCCACTGCTGCAGTGGCGCGGTTGACAAAGTCGTGCAGAGCTTCCACAGAGAAGACGACATCGTCTGCGTTGAGCACGTCGTAGGTGTTCAGCTGACCCGGCTCAAGGATCGTGATACCCGGCAGGTTCCGTGCGGAAAGACGGGAGTTCACGTCCTCACGGCCGATGACCAGCAGGACCGACTTGCGGTCCGTGAGGCGCTCGACGAAGGTGCGGGCGGACTTGGTGGACGGCTTCTGACCCGGAACGAGCTCCTCGACCACGTGGATGCGGTCGTTCTGAGCACGGTTGGTCAAAGCGCCAGCAAGAGCAGCCTTGATCATCTTCTTAGGGGTGCGCTGCGCGTAGTTACGCGGCTGCGGGCCGTGCACCGTGCCACCGCCGGTGAAGTGCGGAGCGCGGATGGAGCCCTGGCGTGCGCGGCCGGTGCCCTTCTGGCGGAACGGCTTACGGCCACCACCGGCAACCTCGCCGCGGGTCTTGGTCTTGTGGGTGCCCTGGCGTGCGGCTGCGAGCTGAGCGTTCACAACCTGGTGCATCAGGGGCACAGACGCTTCGCGGTCGAAGAGTTCAGCCGGGAGCTCAACGGTGCCCTTGGTGGCTCCGTCAGCGGTGTGGACATCAAGTGTCAGGTTTGTCATGCGTGAGCACCGCCCTTCACTGCGGTCTTGACGGTAACCAGGCTGCCCTTAGCACCAGGGATAGCACCCTTGATGAGGAGCAGGTTGGAGTCGCCGTCGATCCTTTGAATCTTCAGGTTCTGGGTGGTCACACGGTTGCTGCCCATACGGCCAGCCATGCGGGTGCCCTTGAACACGCGGCCCGGGGTGGAGCAACCACCGATGGAGCCGACGCGGCGGTGAGCAGCCTGGTTACCGTGGGAGGCACCCTGGCCAGCGAAGCCATGCCGCTTCATGGCGCCTGCGTAGCCCTTGCCCTTGGTGGTGCCAACAACGTCAACGAAGGTGTCACCCTCGAAGATATTGACGGACACTTCCTGGCCCAGCTCGTACGCCGAGGTGTCATCCATGCGGATCTCAGCGACATGGCGACGCGGGTTCTGGCCAGCCTTCTTGTAGTGGCCTGCCTGCGGCTTCTTTGCCTTACGGGGATCGATGTCGCCGTAGGCAATCTGGATGGCGGAGTAGCCATCGGTCTCTTCAGTGCGAATCTGGGTGACAACGCACGGCCCAGCCTCGACGACGGTCACCGGAACAACCCGGTTCTCCTCGTCGAAGATCTGGGTCATGCCGAGCTTGCGGCCCAGAATGCCCTTGATCTCATTAGTCATGTGTCAGTTCTCCCTACTACGACCTACTGGATGTTCACGTCGACGCTGGCCGGCAGGTCGATGCGCATGAGGGCATCAACTGTCTTAGGCGTCGGGTCGAGGATGTCAATGAGGCGCTTGTGCGTGCGCATCTCAAAGTGCTCGCGCGAGTCCTTGTACTTGTGGGGAGAACGAATAACGGCGTACACGTTCTTTTCGGTAGGCAACGGCACCGGTCCAACGACGCGGGCACCCGTGCGGGTAACCGTCTCAACGATCTTCTTCGCAGATGCGTCGATCGCTTCGTGGTCGTAGGCCTTCAGCCGAATGCGGATCTTCTGTCCCGCCACGTCAACCTCTTCCTCGCTGTCCCACGTTCACCTCTCGCTTCGCTCGACGTGAACGAAGTGAATCGAGAGCGAAGAGGTGGAAACTTAGCTGTCTTCTTTTTCTCTATAACGTTGTCCGGTTTGGGTCCGGCATCAACGCCAGTGTCTTTTCATGTGAATGACTGCCATGACATCTCGGAAGGTGCACAAGCGCATAAACAACGCTTGTCAGTGCTTCCGCCGCTCACGTGCCCGCGCTAAGCGCGTTCATGTGTGCATTGTCAGGCTCGCAAGGAGGTACGCACACCAAACAGGTGTTGACGTGGCCTTCGCGTACTGCCGCTGTTTATTTGCCATGCCCCTTCTCCGGTTCCCGGTCTCGAGAGTGCCTACTCGTTGGTGGCCTGTGCTCGATCGCAGGTCCTTCGTCGATAAGCGAGAGCCCATCGTGCAAAGGTGTCATGTTCGCCCTACCAGCGGCGCACCCTGCGACTTCCACAGAAATGCGCCGTGTTAAAGCAACCCGAGTATTCAAACACACCTCACTCCACATTTGCAAACTGCGCTTTTGCTTATCGACGTCCCACCCTGCCCCGCCTCACCCCCCCCCAAAAAACCCAGACTGCAATGAACGCTTTCAAATAAGCCAGGTGGCAAAACGGCGGATGTGGCGTGCCGGCACAATCCACTTGGTTTATTTAAGTTCATTTATTGCAGTTCGTTCATCACGGTTTTCCCCCCCCCATCACAATGTGAAGCCCAATGTCCACCACAAGAAGGTATAGCCGTAGGCCGGAGTTCTTCCTAGGATGGACAGGTGTCGCATCAAGGATGCTTATAACCAACGGTGAAAGGACCACTAATGGCAACGAATAACACTCCGGCCACGAACGAGGCGGCCGCCCCGGAAGAAGCTCCCGTGAAGCGCAATGAGGTGCTGGAGACTGAGCACGGCAGCACTGTCATCGATGAGAACGTGGTGGGCAAGATCGCCGGCATCGCTGCCCGGGAGGTCTCCGGTGTGCACAACCTGGGCGGTGGTGCCGCCCGCATGTGGGGTGCCGTGCGCGAGTCCCTCACCTCATCCACCAACGTCCAGCAGGGCGTGAACGTTGCGGTGGAGAACGGCCACGCCAGCGTGGCGGTGGCCATCATCGCTGAGTACGGCGTGGCTATCCATGAGCTGGCTAATGCGATCCGTGAGAACATCACCGTCGCTATTACCCGGATGACCGGCCTCATCGTTGATCGTGTGGATGTCACTGTCCACGACGTCCACTTGCCGGACGACAACGGGGATGCGGACACAGCCCGCACCGAACAGCCCCTGCCAAGCAACGGCCAGGTGCTGGAACAGTAGATGGCTCCCCTGACCATAACTAAGGACATCGCCGACGCGATCTGCGATGCAGCCCTGTCCGTCGACGGTGTGGCGGGTTTAAGCAGTGGGCGGATGGCCCACGCCGTGCTCCGACTCCCTGGCGCACTCATTGAAGGGCTCCAGGTGTTTGAGATGGATGAAGAAGGCACGCATATCGCTGTGCACCTCATCTATGACTTGTCCTCAGGCCGGGAAATTCCTCAACTGGTCAGGGACGTTCGAGCGGCTATCCTTGCCGTCCCGGCACTTGCCCAAGCACCCGGTTCACCCCGAGTAGATGTGGTTGTGGAAGATGCCGTCCGCCACAGCACCACGAAATAGAAATGTGGATCTAGCATGAATATCTTTTCTAACAAGACAGTGCTCGGCGCCATCATTGGCGTGGTTTTGGCCTTCGCCTTGATTTTCGGTGGTTGGCTCGGGTTTTTCGCCACTCTCCTGCTGGGCACCATCGGTGGTGTCATCGGCGCGCATTTGGACGGCCGTATTGACGTGGCTGCCTTGATCAGCGCAACGTCTGGCCGGGGCCGCGGATAATGGATTCTTCCTCGTACCGCATCAGTGAAAAGACAGTTGCGCACGTTGCCAGCGCCGCCATTCGGTCTGTGCCGGGCACTCGTGAGGTTGATGCGAAACTCGCCGGCCTCGCTGGTCGCAGCTTCCCGCGGGTGGATGTGCACATTGACCGCGCGGCGGAATCGGTGGCGTTGGATATTGAGGTTGTCACCTCCTACCCCGCCCCCGTTGGCGCGATCACCGATGAGGTTCGCCGCACGGTGGTGTCTCATGTGGAAACGCTGACGGGTCTCACGGTCAACCGTCTCAACATCGCCGTGGCTGATGCGGAGATCTCCACTGGGGAGACCGTCACTCGCGAGGATCTGTCCAACCATCCAGCGGCGCTCGTACCCACCCCGATTCGAGTCACTGCCACGCACGTTTCGTCCCCCGCTGCCCAGCCGGTCAAGGATCTCACCCCAGTCACAGTAGATTCCTCGACCTACGAGGACGTGCGACAGATTGAGGTGCCTGCGCCGTCAAAAGTCATCGCAGTCCAGCCCCCGCGGCCAATACGCCCGATCTCTGCCACTGCGCCACCACCGGTTATTCCGCGTCGCGTTGCGGTTCCGGAGGTGGCGGGGTTGAGGCCGGTGAACGTCGAAAAGCAAAAAGCCCTTCGCCCGATCACCGCACGGCGCCCCAAGTTCGTTCCGGTGGAGCGTCCGATGCCACAAGCTTTACGACGAATCACCGTCACCCCCTCCCCCATCACCTCCCCGCAGGTTCCGGAGCCACGGCCTTTAGACAAGATCTTCATCGACCCCGACCGCGTGGACCAGGATTCCTACACCGAAACCACCGCGAGCAGGAAGGAGATGCGCTAAACCCATGACACAACAGTCCGACCCCACCGAAGCACACCCCGCACCGGGCGCAGAACCCAAAGGCAACCCCATTGTGCGGTGGCTCACCGTCCTCGTTGGCCTACTTCTCCTGTGCCTCGCCAGCGTCATCGGCCGTGACCTGTGGTACCGCCACCAAGAAAATGACCCACAGAACTCTTGGCTACGACCCGCCTTTGACTGGTTCGGTTCTGCCCGCGTAGATGAAGCGGGAGTGACCGTAGGAATTCTCATGGTATTGGTCGGCCTCTGGTTCATCCTTGCAGCCGTGAAACCCCGCCCGCGGCGCTACATTCAGGTGATCTCCCCAACATCCTCCATCTGGGTACGCCCGGTAGACATTGCCCGGAAATCCACCGCCACGGTGCGATCGGAGCTGGGGCAAACCAGCATCTCCTCCCGCGCAAGCCGCCGCGCCCTCACCGTCAACGTGGTAAACGATGGCTCGACCGACCTTGAGCACCAGCTCACCGCCACACTGACCGAACAAGCGCAAAGACTCAAACCCACCCCCCGCGTGAAAGTCAACGTATTGCCCGCACCGTCAGCAAAGGACATGCCATGACCACCGGACTCGCTGCCATTGACCGCCTGATCATCTTCCTACTCGGGTTACTGCTCATCGCCGGCGGACTCATCCCAGTAGGAATGTACTGGGAGATCCCCTACCTCTCCCCCTTCGTGCGGGAAATCAACCGCTCCATGCTCACGGACATCCCCGGTATGAACTGGTACACCGCCGCATTGATCACCGCGCTGGTAATCTCCCTCGTCCTTGCTCTGGCGCTAATCTTGCCGAACATTCGTAGTCGCGCCTTCAACAACCGCACTCTCACGCCAGCTCAACCAGAACTCGGCAAAACGCGCATCAACGTTGCCCGTCTTGCTCAAGCCGCCTGCACACATGCGGAAACCACCGACCTGGTAACCAAAGCAACGCACACCGTCACCTACGTGAACAAGCGCCCAACCGTAACCTTCACCATCAACGCGAACCCCAACGTTGAGCTAGACACCCTCATCGCCTACGTAGAACAGATGGACACAGACTTCTGCGACGCGGTAGACACCATGGACATTGACACCGTATTCAAACTCCACTTAGACAAGGTGAAAGCGCTTTAACCCTCAAGCAGCAATACCAGCTCGACCCGCCCAAGAGACACCTGCGCACCCCCACCTGCCGGCGCGTAGCGGACCTCTTCCCCCGACGCCGCGTTGACAATCCGCTCCCAGGTATGGGACGACTTGCGCACTGCCCGCCCCTCCACCTGCCACAGGTGAATGCGCTGCGTCACCACTGCACGGGCCCCGCCCTCCAGCACAACAAGCCACACAGCATTGCCAATATCTGGCCTTACAAGCCCTTCCAGGGGCGCAGAAGACCCCACGTGCGAAATAAGCGTGACCACACCTAGGCGATGTTCCACACCATCAGAGTCCGCGACCACGAGCACCCTGCCCGGACCAGTGGGACGCACTGCAGAGTAACGCCACACACTCGGTTGCCGGGCACTTTCTGTGCCGGAGCGCACCACCACATCCCCCATCGCCGTGAGCGTCACGCGGTGCGTCGGAGACACCGTCTCCACCAAAACGTCCATGCCAGCACGACCTTCATCAGAGCGTGGCAACTCAGCGGGATGCGCCTGGGCTTCGCGGATAAGCAGCTCCTCCAACTCCTCATCCGTGGTACCCCACCCCGCGCCATTGTTCGCAAGAATGCCAAACAGCGTGGCCAGTGGAAGGTCCGGTTGCCCCTCCCACGCTTCACGGAGGCGCTCTAATACTCGAGGAATACGCGTCGGGTCATTCACACCCACTGAGCTTAGGGTTAAGTAGCGGAATGTTTGTGCGGGGCCGGTAATGTGCGGCAGCCGTTTTTGGGCATGGTGAAAGACCAGCTGTTGCTGGCTTTCGACATGGGGAGTGTCGTTTATCTGCTGTAGAGGAGTGTCATGGCTCCGTAGGGATGGACAGTGTTGGGGGT
>NZ_JRNG01000021.1:0-63947 GCF_000759055.1 Corynebacterium tuscaniense DNF00037
AAAAACATCCGGGGTGCCCCCATGTGGCGATCACCCCGGGGACACCTCACCCCCAACACCGTCCACCCCTACGGAGCCATGACACTGCTTTACGGCAGGTAAGCGACACTCCCCATGTCGAAAGCCAGCAACAGCTGGTCTTTCGCCATGCCTAAAAACAGCTGGTTTGACGATGACGGTGAACACTTTGCAAAACTCCAAATCGCCGATGAACTAGCCCCCGAAAGTTGGACTGGTTTAATTCTCGGCGGTTAAGGCTTCAAGGGGCTGATTCCGATATTGCTTCGGGCAACGACACCGCAGCCACGCCCCACACGGCTCAACTCGGCATCACCTCAGAACAGCTAGCGCACATCACCGAGGCCACATCCCCATCTGGCATTTAACCCGGAATGACCATGGCGCAAAAACGTTGTAAGGAATATGGCTTCCACATTCATGTCACGCACACCGTTGTCATTGTTGGACTTCTGCCTTGTCCGCAAAGGCGAAACTCCCGGACAGTCCATGGAACGCTCCGTGGAGCTAGCCCAGAACGCGGAAAGGCTCGGCTTTGACCGGATCTGGTACTCCGAGCACCACAACATGTCCACCATTGCGTCTTCCTCCCCCGCCGTCCTCATTGCCCACATTGGTGCGAAGACGGAGAAGATCAAGCTGGGTGCCGGCGGCGTGATGTTGCCCAACCACGCGCCCTATGTCATCGCGGAGCAGTTTGGCACTTTGGCGGAGCTGTATCCGGGGCGTATCGATCTCGGTGTTGGACGCGCTCCGGGCACAGATCAGCAAACGCTGGGGCGCGCTTTGCGGCGTGACCCGCGTTCAGCAGAGAATTTCCCCAATGATGTTCTGGAGCTCCAGGCGTATCTAGCGGGCGATCCGATCATCCCGGGTGTGAAAGCTGTTCCGGGTGCGGGGACGAATGTGCCTATCTATATCTTGGGTTCCTCCATGTTCGGCGCATCGCTGGCTGCACAACTGGGTTTGCCCTATTCTTTCGCCTCTCACTTCGCGCCCACACATTTAGAAGAAGCCACCGCGTATTACCGCGCAAACTTTCAGCCCTCCCAGTACTGCGAGGAGCCATACGTCATCGCAGCTGTGAACGTCACCGCATCTGATTCGGCGGAAGATGCACAACGCCAAACTGAATTGGTTCACCGCCAACGCGTGCGTGCCTTCCTGGGGCAACAAGGCCGGAACATTAATGATGAGCAACTGGAAACTATCCTTGCGGCCCCGCAGGGCCGGCAGATTATCAGCATGTTGCGCTACACAGCACAAGGCGAAGGGCCAGAGGTCGTGGCCTACCTTGAGGAGTTCAAGGAACTGGCCCAGGCAGATGAATTGATGATCTCTTTGCAAGCCCCTACCCACAAAGAGGCAATGAGATCTATGGAAATCCTGGCTAACACATAGCAAGTTCCTCACTGTGACCGTACTCCCATACTTAATGTTTAAGTTCGTGTTAATCTCGCACGGGAACTAAACACACTACGAGGTTTGAGGAGTACGAGACATTTCAACGTCACGGTCCCGCCAGCAGCATGTTGAAATCGCGGAATACCTGCAGAATCTAATTCATTCCGGCGATCTCGCTCCTGGTGATCAGCTCCCTTCTGAAGCGGAGCTGTGTGAAAAATTCGGCTCCTCGCGCGGCCCCGTCCGCCAAGCAGTGGCCACCCTGCGTGCTGAAGGTTTGGTGTCCTCTGGCCGCGGACGCCGGTCGATGGTGCTGTCCACACAAATATCCAATAGTTTCGACGCACTTTTGTCCGCCACCACTTTCTTTGAGGAAGAGGGCCACAAAGCTGGAGCGAAGATCATCCGCATCGCACGTGAACTCGCATCTGAAACCGTCGCGGACGCTTTGGACCTTAAGCAGGACGATCCGGTTGTTGAGATTATGCGCGTTCGCACCGCGGATGATCTTCCAGTGATGGTGGAAAAGCTCGTGTTCCCCACCAAGTGGGGTGAACCGTTGATGACGTTGACGCCACACAGCCCGTCCGTGCACAAGCAGCTGCGAGAGATGGGGGCGCATGTGGATAACATCGTGCGCACTGCGCTGATCACCCAGGCTGATTCTGAGCAAGCCGAGTTGCTGGGTATCGCCGAAGGCGTGCCACTGATCCACCTCACACTACGGGCCTCGACATATCAGGGTGAACCTGTTGAATTCGCTGAGTATTACGTACGCGGTGACGTAATCACCATTGATCAGTCCAACGTGCGTGGAGGGTCGGTGCCCGTAAAACTCGGGCTGAAAAACCCAAAGAATTAAGCATATTAATTGGTTCGCCCCCACCACACCGGCTAGCCTGAATGCTCATGAAGCAACACGGCACGACAGTTGGCGTGCGTATCGGCGCAGTTTTAAGCGCAGGGCTTTTGGCCAGCTGTTCCGCTGGTAGCACATCCACGAATATCGGCCGGATCGCACCGGGCAGTGTGATCGTTGCTACAACTGCCGCGCCTGCCTCACTGGATTTCACCACCACCTCCGGCGCTGCCATTCCGCAGGCGCTCATGGGCAATGTGTATGAAACGCTCGTGCGTATCAGCGACGCTGGGCAGCCCGAGCCTTTCCTGGCTAAGAGCTGGGACGTGAGCGATGACCGGCTGGAGTATACGTTCCACCTGAAAGACGGCGTAACCTTCTCCAACGGGGATGCTTTCACTGCTGATACGGCGGCGTTTTCCATTCGGTACGTGTTGGAGTCCTGGACGAACGGCTTGGCTAAGCAGATGGCTCCCGTTGAGCACGTGGAAGTCCTGGGCCCGTTGACGTTGAAGGTGCGGTTGAAGGCGCCGTCGAATAGCTGGCTGTGGTCCATGGGCACGTTGACTGGCGCGATGATGACGCCGGGCGGGATAGACACCCTGGCCACGAATCCGGTGGGCACGGGTCCGTTCACGGTGAAGCATTTTGCCGTGGGGGAATCTATTTCCTTTGATGCCCGTGAGGACTATTGGGGCACACCCGCCGCCCAAGATGCGGCAATCCGTTATTTCGCCGACGCAGTGTCGAGTGTCAACGCCCTGCGCGTTGGGGATGTGGACATGGTGTGGGCACTCCAAGCACCGGAACTGCTGCGCACCGTGCCGGAGGCTTTCGACGTACAGGTGGGCACCACCAACGGTGAAGTCCTGCTCAGCTTGAACAATAAGCGCGCGCCCTTCGACGACCCGACGGTGCGCCAAGCCGTTGCCTACGCCATTGACCGCGGCGCATTAGATGACGTTGTCTGGTCCGGCCTGGCTACCGACACCGGTGGTGCGCCCGTCCCGCCAACGGATCCGTGGGCTGAGGAAAAGGACTACTACCCCTTCAACCCGGACACTGCCCGTGAGCTTCTGGCTGGCCGCGAACCTGAAGTCACCCTGACCATCCCGTCGTTGCCCTACGCCCAGGACGCGGCGGAACTGATCTACTCCCAACTCAAGGACGTTGGTTTCAAGGTGAAACTGGAAACGGTGGAGTTCCCGGCCGTGTGGCTCAGCCAGGTACTCAAGCAGGGTGATTACCAGGCTTCCCTCATCGCACATGTGGAACCGCGAGATATGCAGACGCTGTTTGGGAATCCGGAGTACTACCTAGGTTATGACTCGGCGAGTGTCCGAAAAAGCTTCGCGCTTGCCGACGAAGGGACGCCGGAAGATCAGGTAACCCACATGCGCGCGGCCGTGGACACCATCATGGCGGATGCTGGTGCGCTCACACTGGTGAATATGCCCAATATCGTTGTCACCGCACCAGGGGTAAGCGGTGTTGACCCGAATGTGATCACCGACGGACTTGTGCTTTCCCATGTGAGGAAAGAAGGCACACCGTGACCATGATGAATATTGCACGATCCCTCCTCCGCTTTGTGGTGATGCTCGCTGCTGCCAGCATCCTCATCTTCGTGCTTCTGCGTGCTGTCCCCGGTGACCCGGCGCGCATTGCGCTGGGTGTTACTGCGTCGGATGAAGATGTGGCCAAGTTGGCTCAACAGCTGGGCACTGACCGCCCCTTGGTTGTGCAGTACCTCGACTGGATACGTGGTCTTCTCACCGGTGATTTTGGTGTGTCTTTGGCCAGTAAGCAGGACATCACGCCATTGGTGTGGGACCGCGTGCAGGTCTCCCTCATCTTGACGGTCAGCGCCATGGTTCTGTCCCTGCTCATCGCCGTTCCAGTGGGCACGTATTTAGCGCGGCGGAACCGTAAGGCTGATGCTGCGGTGGTGTCTGCACTGACTCAGGTGGGTATCGCGGTGCCGAGCTTCCTCGTGGGCATCTTGGCCGTCGCGGTGTTTTCTGTGTGGCTGGGCTGGCTGCCGGCCAATGGGTGGGTGCCGCCGAATGCGGATTTTGGTGGGTTTGTTGCGCACTTGATTCTGCCGGTGGTGGCACTCACTTTGGTCCAGGCAGCGATTTTGACCAGGTACGTACGCTCCGCACTTTTGGAAGAAATGGGTAAGGACTATGTGCGCACTGCCCGCGCGATGGGATTGTCTACCCGCAAGGTGATGTACCGCCATGCGTTGCGTAATGCCGCCTTGCCGGTTCTCACCGTCACTGGTTTGCAGTTGACCTCCCTCATCGTGGGCGCGGTGGTTATTGAGCGAGTGTTTGCTATCCCCGGGATTGGCTCGATGTTGCTGGATGCCGTGGCTACGCGTGACCTGACCACTGTGCAAACTCTCATGATGTTGCTGGTGGTGTTCACCTTGGCGGTGACCCTGCTGGTGGATGTGCTGTACCGCATCATTGATCCGCGTTTGAGGAGGCAAGCATGAAAAAGGCTCGGCTGCAGGCGCAATTTGGTGTTGGCGCGCTACTCGTAGGACTTGTTGCCGTCATGGCTGTGCTCGCGTTCGTGTGGACCCCCTATGACCCGGTACATGCGATCCCGGAGCACCGTTTGGAAGGTATCAGCGCCCAGCATTGGTTGGGCACTGACCAGTATGGGCGGGACATGCTCAGCCGGATTATGGATGGTGCGCGTATCTCCTTGCTTGTCGCTGTGGCGTCCGTGGCACTCTCCGCTCTCATTGGTGTGCCTCTGGGAATCTGGGCTGGTATGTCGCGTGGCTGGGTGGATCAGGTGATCATGCGTAGCAATGACCTTCTGCTGGCGTTTCCGGCGTTGTTGCTCGCCATCGTGTTCACGGCAGTGTTTGGTGCCTCCATGTGGATCGTGGTTCTGGCCATTGGCATCGCCGGAATCCCCGGTTTTGCCCGCGTGGCCCGGGTGGGTGCCATGCAGGTGATGTCCCAGGACTACATTTTGTCCGCGCGCGTATCCCAAGTGCCAGGGCCTGTCATCGCGTGGCGGCATGTGCTGCCCAACATCACTGCCACCCTCACCGTGCAGGTCTCCGTGGCGCTGGCTTTGGCCATCTTGGCGGAAGCGGGCCTGTCCTTCCTGGGATTGGGAACACCGGCGCCGTACGCCTCCTGGGGCCGGATGTTGCAATCCTCCCAGGCATATCTGGCCACCGCCCCACACCTGGCGCTATGGCCAGGCTTGGCTATCGCCGCTGCGGTCCTCGGCTTCAATCTGCTGGGCGATGCGCTGCGTGATGCGCTCAACCCAAGGAGGGCACGATGAGCAACCTCGTCACCGTGGACAACCTGACCATCCCCGGCATTTTGAACAACATCAGCTTTGCCATCGCCCCCGGCGAGCGCGTAGGGCTCATCGGTGAATCTGGCTCCGGGAAGTCCATGACAGCAATGACCATCATGGGACTACTCCACCCATCACTGGATGTGCAGGGCACTGTCTTGGTCAAAGGCCAAGAACCCTCACGCGCACTGCGGGGCAACACAGTGGCCATGATTTTTCAGGAGCCGATGACGGCGCTGGATCCGCTGATGAGCGTCGAGAAGCAAGTGGCTGAAGCATGCGGTTTGGCACGTGCCCGCGAGTTGCTCCATGAGGTGGGGATCACGCGCACGGGCGCCTACCCACACGAGTTGTCCGGCGGTCAGCGGCAGCGTGTGCTCATCGCGCTCGCCATTGCGGGTGACCCGGACCTGCTCATTTGTGATGAGCCCACCACCGCCCTCGACGTGACGGTGCAGCGTCAGATTCTGGAGCTGCTGGATCGGCTGGTGCGTGAGCGCGGCATGGCGCTGCTGTTCATCACCCATGATCTTGGTGTGATCCGGCAGATGACAGACCGCATCCTCGTGTTGCGCAAAGGCGAGATCGTGGACCCGGACGCGAACTTGGACGCACCAGCCACGGACTACACCGCGCAACTCGTGGCCGCCTCACTGCCCGGCGCACCCGCCGCCGTTCGCCCCGTTGGGGAGCCCATCATTCGCCTTGAGAATGTCTCGTGGCAGCGCGGCGATACGTTGGCGCTCGATGATGTCTCCCTCACTGTTCGGCGTGGTGAACGCATCGGCCTCGTGGGCGGTTCGGGTTCCGGCAAGACCTCTATGCTGCGCCTCATCGCGGGCCTCAACGAGCCTGATTCGGGCACCGTCACGGTAGACGGCGGGATTCAAATGGTGTTCCAGGACCCCTACTCCTCGCTCAACCCGCGCCGTCGCGTAGCCGATTCCATCCGGGAAGCAGGCGTGTCACGCACCCGCGCGGATGAGGCACTCGCCCAGGTAGGCCTAGACGGAGTGGGCGCGCGCTACCCACATGAATTCTCCGGTGGCCAGCGTCAACGCATCTCCATCGCGCGCGCCGCCGCACCACGCCCGGAGATTCTCATCGCGGATGAACCGGTCTCCGCACTCGACGTCTCTGTCCGCGCACAGGTGCTTGAGCTTATCGACGACCTGGTGGTCAACGACGACCTCACCTTAATCTTCGTTTCCCACGACCTCTCCGTTGTGCGACAGGTCTGCCCCACCATCGCTGTCTTGCACGAGGGGCGCCTAGTGGAAACGGGCCCCACGGAGCAGGTATGGGAAAACCCGCAGCATGAGTACACTCGCTCGCTGCTTCGGGCTATACCGACGCTGTAAACGTTCTTACCTCTGCACGGTGACGGAACCATCCGGCGCAACACTAATCTTCGCTGCGGATGCCGCCGCGAGGTTCACACGCTGCCAGGATCCGCCCGGCCCCTGCCAGTCCAGCGGGATACCCGCCGCGGAGGCGGTCTGCGCGATGATCTGGGCACGCTGGTGGTGGTTCAGCTCCGGGAAGGAAGCCGCGATCAAGGTCGGCGCTGCCTGCGGCACGATCATCGGTGCATCACGGTGGTAGATCGGCTCAAACTCGTAGCTATTCCACGCGGTTGCCTGCGACACTGCGGTTGAAGTAGGTACGAAGGGCTTATCCGACGCCACCAGGTCCTTGATGGGTTTGCCCGCACGCCACTCGATTTCGGCGCGAAGCTCAACAGCGGCCTGGTTCAGTGCGTCACGCATCTTCGGATCGTTGAGGCGATCCGCCGCTGCGGCCTGACCGGACATACGGCCACCGATCACATCCAACGGGTAATGCACACCCAGCACCACGCGACTATTCCCAGCCAGCGCACCACGGTAGTGCAGCTGCGGAGCAACCTCCGGCAGCATGTATGCCAGCAGCGACGTCATCAACGCCGCCTGGTTGGTGTGACCGGACGGGAAAGCCTTGGATGCTAGATAGAGCTCTTTGCCTGGCGGGTTGTAGCGCTTGATCTTGTCCGGCATCACCACATACGGGCGCGGGTAGTTGAAAATTTCCTTCTCCACAAAGGTGGAGCTAGCAAGACCACCGGTGCGGGCCAAGTAGCCGTTGCCCAGCAGGAACTGCGTCTTAGGCAGACGCCCCTCCGTCAACGCGGTGCGGAAGTGCTTACCAAACTCCTCACCAAGCCCCTCTGACAGAGCGAAGAGCAATTCCTCCGAGGATGCGGATGCGTCAATCTGGGCGCTGCGAATTCGTGCTGGGTCCGACTCGGCTGCATTGTTGATGGCCACAACCTGCGCACGGTTGGAATCCATCACATCCGGGCGTGTATCGCGCACCTCGGGGAACAAGCGGTTGACCTCCGCGTAG
The DNA here is from genome assembly GCF_000759055.1 of Corynebacterium tuscaniense DNF00037. Taxonomy (NCBI): domain Bacteria; kingdom Bacillati; phylum Actinomycetota; class Actinomycetes; order Mycobacteriales; family Corynebacteriaceae; genus Corynebacterium; species Corynebacterium tuscaniense. Next base: position 8,003 of record NZ_JRNG01000021.1, read on the forward strand.
ATGCCGTGCTCGTAGGCCGACCTATCGGAGATGTAGCCCACCAAGTAGTCCGGACTAAACGGCACAGGCACTGGTGCTCCGTGAATGTGGGTGGGCACCTGACCGCTGTACCACCCGGTAGCCGGGTCACGCAGCTGTGGGACAGAAAACGGCACGTCTTGTGCTGTTGCGGCGGGTGCAGCTGCCACACCAAACAGCGTGCTCGACGCAGTGGTTACGGCAACGACAGTGGCGATGAGAGCGCGCTTCATAAGAGCTCCAAAAGTGAAGATGCGTGTCGCATAACGTGAGACGGGAAAATCCTCGCTCAGACTAACCCCAATGCAACAACCCCGCTACTCTTGTGCGCATGATCGTGGTTGTTGGATCCATCAACGCTGACCTCACCGTTAATGTCCCACGTCACCCGCAGCCCGGGGAGACACTTTTGGGCAATGGTGGCGGCATCACCGCCGGCGGGAAAGGTGCTAACCAGGCCGTCGCGGCAGCCCGTCTGGGCTCCCCCGTCGCCTTCGTCGGCGCTGTTGGCCGTGATGCAAATGCGGCGCCTGCGACCGCGCTTCTTGCCGATGCCGGGGTGTATCTCACCGCGGTGGAACCCCTCGATGATGTCACCGGTCTGGCCGTCATCACCGTGGCCGCGGACGGGGAGAACACTGTGCTGGTCATTTCGGGGGCGAATGCGCGGGTGGGGCGTGAGATCGTCGATAAGAATGCGGATCTTATTGGGCGCGCAGAGATCCTGTTGTTGCAGGGCGAGATTCCCGCGGCGGGCTGCGAGCGCGCAGTGGAGATCGCTCAGACCGCCGGCGTGCGGGTGGTGGTCAACCTTGCGCCGGTGATTCCTGTGGACCCCTCGGTCCTGTTCGCGGCGGATCCGCTGGTGCTCAATGAGCATGAAGCGGTCCTCGTTGCTCGGCAAATCGGCCTGAATGATCAGGTCACCGCCACTGATCTCGTCCATGCGGGTGTGCCTTCCGTGGTGATCACGTACGGTGCGGACGGCGCAACCATCGCCGATGAGCACGGCTCCACCCACATCCCCGCAGCTTCTGTGGAACCCGTTGATACGGTCGGCGCGGGCGATGCGTTCACTGGCGCGCTGTGCCACAAGCTGCGCGAAGGGGAATTGCTTATCGACGCCGCCCGGTACGCCTCCCGCGTCGGCGCCTTCGCCGTCACCCGCCCGGGCGCCCAGCCTTCTTACCCATGGCCGACGGATGCCCTGCCGGAGCTGCCGTAACAAAAATGGTGGGGGTTTTAACGCGTGATGTACAGCATCAACGCGGGGTTTAACACATGCTCCTGACGCACCTCAAAAATCTCCGTGAGACCTTGGAACACTTCGAGCTCAGCCGTGCTTAGCTGGATCTGCTCATGAGGGAACGCATCCATAGGCATGATCATAGGCCCCCGAGTTACCGCACGCTATGGGCCGTATCAAAAACGCCCTGGAAGAGCTCCTGCCCGTGGAGATAAATCGCGTCATGGTCCCAAGTTGGGTGGGACCAGACCTTCATTCCTCCGATCTGCTTCGCCACGTTCACGGCGCGGTCGTAGTGAATAAACATGTCACGCTCGTAAAGGGCAACGACCGCCGGAACAGTGTTTGCCCGCAACTGTTCCTCATTGAACACGCGCGACCAGTCCGTTTTCTCGTGCATCTCATGCACCACATCGCGGAAGGGGCGCAGCGCCGGGTCTTCCTCAAAGTGGTGCCGGAAGAAGTGGTTGCCCAGGAGGTAAAACGGCTCGCTCTCATCCGTTGGGTCCGCATCGAGGGCGAACCCGGCTCGGCCTTCCACCGCCTGGTGTGCTGCCCAGTTCGTGCTCCGTCCCGGCGCACCGAAGAGCGTTTCATGGAGTACCGCCCACAGCGGGTTGCTCTGCAAGCCAACGTACTGGCTGATCAAAGCCAGGAAGTCTCCGCGCAAATGCTTCTCACCGCCACGGCGGATGAAAGGTGACTCCAACAGCACAGCCAGGTGGTGGAAGCCAAGCTCCTCCCCCAACGCCACACCGATGAAACGGAAGCGCTGCGAACTCAGCCGCTCCCCTGTGGGCAGAATCTCCTCTGCGTTGTCCAGGTGGTGGCAGATCTCCCGCACGGTGCGCTCCGCGTACGGTACCGCAGCGTAGAACTCCTGCACGCGCTTTTCTAACAAGTCCAGGCTGGTCGTGTTGTACTCCACCGGGGTCCAACCGATCTGGGGCACAGCACCCGTGAGATACGCCTGCCCAATCGCCTCCGGGTAGTACGACAGGTAGCTGGCGGTGCACAGCGCCCCGAAGGAATTACCCAGCACGTCCCACTGTTCAAACCCCAAGTGTTCGCGCAATGCCTCCGCATCCGCTACCACATCTGGGCACCGCAGCTTAGAAATAATGTCCGTGCGGATGAGTTCCGGCGTTGTCCGATCAATCTTCCCAGACCGCCCCGTCCCACGCTCATCCAACAGGTACACCGTGTAGTGCTTCAATGCTTCCGGGATCCACCCCTGCATCACGCGCGGTGCTGGGTTACCGGGGCCGCCCTGGAGGAACAGCAACGGCGGCTTCTTCCCACCCTTTCCACTCCTTTCATCACCTTCAGGTGATGAAAGTTCGCGCGCAAAGAGTTCAAACGTGCCTAGTTCAGCTTTTTCGCGGTCCCACGGCACGTCCAGAACATGTTCAGTAACGCGAACTCCGGGCGGAATGATCGTAGACACCATGCCCACGAGCATAACGTCATGCGTTTGGCCCCCGAGGCGGGGCAGCTTCTACCCCGCACTCTGCCCACCTACTGCCGACCTAATCTTCGTCCGTGGACAAGGCCGCGACGAATGCTTCCTGCGGCACGGTGACCGAACCGATGGACTTCATGCGTTTCTTACCGGCCTTCTGCTTCTCCAGCAGCTTGCGCTTACGGGAGATATCGCCGCCGTAGCACTTGGACAACACGTCCTTGCGCAGGGCGCGGATGTTCTCACGCGCGATGATCTTCGAGCCGATCGCCGCCTGAACAGGCACCTCGAACTGTTGGCGTGGGATGAGCTCCTTGAGCTTCTTAGTCATCTTGTTGCCGTACCACTGCGCCGAGTCACGGTGCACGATTGCAGAGAACGCATCCACCGGCTCACCCTGGAGGAGGATGTCCACCTTGACCAGGTCCGCTTCCTGCTCACCGGCTTCCTCATAGTTGAGGGAGGCATAGCCCTTGGTGCGGGACTTCAGCATGTCAAAGAAATCAAAGATGATTTCACCGAGCGGCATGATGTAGCGCAGTTCCACGCGGTCCTCGGAGAGGTACTCCATGTTCTTCATCTGGCCGCGCTTGGACTGGCACAGCTCCATCGTCGTGCCCACGAATTCCTGCGGCACGATGATGGTCATGTTCACCGTCGGCTCATACACTTCAGGGATCTTGCCGCTTGGCCAATCAGACGGGTTATGCACCATCGACTCCGTGCCATCTTCCGCGATCACGCGGTAGGTCACGCTCGGCGCGGTGGAGATCAAGTCCAGGTCGAATTCGCGCTCCAGACGGTCACGGGTGATCTCCATGTGCAGCAGCCCCAGGAAGCCACAGCGGAAACCGAAGCCTAGGGCGACGGAGGTTTCGGGCTCCCAGGTCAAGGAGGCGTCGTTAAGCTGGAGCTTTTCCAAGCTCTCACGCAATGCCGGGAAGTCCTCCTGGGACACAGGGAACAGGCCCGAGTACACCATCGGCTTGACTTCTTCGAAGCCCGCGAGAGGCTCTTCCGCACCCTTCGACGCCCACGTGACCGTATCGCCCACACGCGTCTCACGGACATCCTTCACACCGGTGATGAGGTAGCCCACCTCACCCGGGCCAAGACCCTTGGTCTTCTGCATCGTCGGGGACACAATGCCGATTTCCAGGATCTCGTGGGTCACGCCCGTGTTCATCATCTGAACCTTTTGGCCGGACTCCAGCTTGCCGTCCATCATGCGGATGTAGGTGACCACGCCACGGTAGGTGTCATAGACCGAGTCAAAAACCAGCGCACGTGCCGGAAGATCCGAACCAACGCCACCATTGGCAGCACCCGGGGCAGTCGGCGGCGGGATGAGCTCCACCACGCGGTCCAACAGCTCCGGCACACCCTGGCCCGTCTTGCCGGATACGCGCAGGACATCATCAACCTCACAGCCAATGATGTGGGCAATTTCCTCGGCGTACTTATCCGGATCAGCTGCCGGCAAGTCAATCTTGTTCAAAACCGGGATGATCTCCAGGTCATTCTCCATAGCCATGTACAGGTTGGCCAGGGTTTGGGCTTCGATGCCCTGTGCGGCGTCGACAAGCAAAATTGCGCCCTCACACGCATCGAGCGAACGTGATACCTCATAGGAGAAGTCCACGTGGCCCGGTGTGTCAATCATCTGCAGGACTATCTCTTCACCCGCATGCGCGCCGGTCTTAGGCACCCACGGCAGACGCACGTTCTGCGCCTTAATGGTGATGCCGCGCTCACGCTCAATGTCCATGCTGTCGAGGTACTGGTCGCGCATCTCACGCTCATCAACAACATTGGACAACTGCAAAATGCGGTCCGCCAACGTCGACTTACCGTGATCAATGTGCGCAATGATGCAGAAGTTCCGGATCCGCGCCGGATCCGTGAAGGTCTGCAATGCAAAATTGGTGTTCTTGGCCATCGCGCCTCACTCTACCGTGGCCTTGTTATAAGCAGGCAAATGCTTAACGACGCCCCCACTCCAGCGCCATTTCGGTTACCCCCAACCAATCCCAACCCCACTTAGTTGCCCCGATAACTGTCACACATTCGGCGAAAGTTCTAGGCTATAAACCATGACTATGTGGCGGCGCCCCAAATGGGCGGGAAAGGGCAAACTCCGGCGGAAACACACCCCGCTGGATGAAGGCCTGAAGCTGCTCAATGAGCGCCTGGGAAACTCCCCCACCCAGCACCACCGTCGCCCAGCACGCACCAAGGTATTCCCCACCGCTGACATTCCGCGCAGCATTTTCTACGCGCCCGATATGGATGGGCAGGCCGAACCCGGCGAAGTGGTGTGGTTCTACGTTCCCGCCACCCCCCTGCGGGAACGCTCCATGCTGGTCGTCGGCCGCGACCGCCAGGACGTGCTCGGGCTGCTCATCTCCTCTAACGACGACCACGCCGATGATGACGCATGGCTGCCCATCGGCAGTGGTGAATGGAAAACCACCGGCGAACCTTGCTGGGTGCGCCTGGATAAAACACTGTCCATCCCCGAAACTGACCTCCGCCGACGCGGTGCACTCTTCCCGCCACGGCGCTTCGACCGGATTGCGGATCACCTACGCAGGCACTTCGACTGGGCCTAGCGTTTTGGACCGTATGCGTATCACCTGCTAGGGTTTACCCGTTATTCGCTCCGGTATACACGCTGGTGCGTCACACGCCACAGACAGGACCTTGGGTTTGTGGCCTCTCAACAAGTTGTGGCGCATAAACGGGCGGATACGGTAATTTTTCGAACTTCAAATACGTCAAGAGGTACATCATGGCAAATATCAAGCAGCAGCAGAAGCGCGTTATCACCAACGAGAAGCGTCGCATGCGCAACAAGAGCATCCGCTCCGCAGTGCGCACCGAGATCCGTAAGTTCAACGCAGCGATCGAGGCTGGCGACGCCACTGCAGCTGAGGCACAGCTGCGCGTTGCTTCCCGCAAGCTGGACAAGGCCGTGAGCAAGGGTGTCTTCCACCGCAACAACGCGGCTAACAAGAAGTCCAACATGGCCAAGGCCTTCAACAAGCTGGGCAAGTAAGACTTCTAAAGCTCTGCCGTTATCCACCCTGTTCCGCGTCGCCGCGGGGCAGGGTTTTGTTGTTGTGCGGGGCGGGGGCACCCCCCTTTTAGCTAGAGTGACAAAAGTTCTCTCGTAGGTTTAAGATCTCGCGCATGCAAAAATTTCGCCGCGGTGCCGTAGCCGCTCTCACTGCCGCTGCGCTCACCGTCAGCGTTTCCGTGTCGCAATCTCCAGCACAGGCACAGAACAAGGACTCCTCCTCCCTGTCCTCCCTGAGCGGGCGCGAACTCCTTGAATTGTCCTCCGCTTTGCTGCAGCAGCTTCCACCCGATGGTCCTGCACAAAACGGTGGCAAACGCCACGTACAGGCCGCCGGCATGAACCGTGAGTACACACTCGTATTGCCAGATGACTATGACCCGGCGCGCACCTACCCGGTGATCATCGGTTTTGGTGGCTGGCAGCATGATGCCACGCTAACGCAGTCTTATGAGCGCCTTGAGCAGGCAGCGCAGAGCCGAGCCATCATCGTGTATGCCCAGGGCATCAACAATGCGTGGGGTGGCGCCCCCTATGCGGCAGCGCCACTGCAGTCGGACATTGCTTACGTCCGCGCCATCATCGATGATCTCGGCGCAAGCCACAACATTGACCGGGATCGTGTGTACGCCGCGGGGCTGTCCAATGGTGGCGGGATGGCTGCTGCTCTTGCCTGCCACGCCCCTGACCTGGTTGCTGCCGTGGCGAGCGTCGCCGGCGCCTACTACAATCCCACGGTGTCCGGCTGCGCCAATGGGTCGGTGCGTACCCTGCTCATGCACGCCGATAATGACGATGTTGTGCACTATGACGGCGGTGTACGCCACGGCGCCCCATACAAGTCCGTGCGCTCCCTTTTCTATGACCAAGGCGTGCGTAACGGCTGCACTATGAGCGCGGTGAGCTCCCGCCAGCAAGGTAATGCCACCGTGTTCGCCCCGAACCACTGCCAGACCCAGACCGAAATCGTGAAAATTGCCGGCGGCGGCCACACCTGGTTTACCAACCCCAGCGCGACCAACTGGGTTGTTACGTTCTTCCTGGGCTAACCAGCCAAACCCAGCAAGCCGCGAAGAATCAGCACGGTGCCGGCGATGATGAAGAACGTGCCGGCACCCATGTCGATGTAGGGTCCCGCATGGAACAGTTTGCGGCGCACCCGGTCGGTCGACACGAGCAGACAGTACGCGACAAACAGCAGGAACGAGGACAGCCACAGCGCAGCGATCACCGTGAGCGCGACCCCCACTGTTGGGGACGTCGGCAGCAGCGGTGCAACGAGCGCGGCGAGGAAGAGCACGATCTTCGGGTTGGATAGGTTCGTGGCTACACCTGTTGTGAAGGCGGAGCGGACTGAGCCAAGGCGTTGCACTGCCTCCTCAAGGTCCAAGGGTGGATTGAGGCGGTCACGCCACCCTTGTCGCACTGCGGAAATGCCCATGTACATGATCCAGCTGCCGCCAATCACCTGAATCAGTTCCAGCATCCATGGGAAAGCAGTAAGTAGTGCCGCCGCCCCGAAGACGGTGAGGGATGTCCACATGAGCACCCCAACGTGGATGCCAAGGTTCGCGGCCATAGCGTGTTTGCGTGAGCGCGTGGCCATCCGTGTGAGCAGCACCACGTCCGGCCCGGGGGATGCGGCACCTACCACATTCACGGCGATGATCGCCGCAAGGTCGGCGGGGTTCACTGCTGCATCTTTTCCACGAGGTCCGCTCGGTTGAACATCTGCGCCGTTGCAATCGCATCAGGAGTCCCCGCATGCGGGTCGGCCCCCGCTGCCAAAAGAATGTCCACGATGGCGTCCTCTTTCTTGAACACCACCCCGGCCAAAGGGGACTGTCCGCGCGCATTTTGCTTATCGACGTCCGCCCCACGCCCCACCAATCCCCGCACCAACTCCTCCTGGCCGGCGTACGCCGCGAGCATCAGAAAACTGTTACCGTCCTGGTTGGTTAGGTCCACATCCACACCGTGGTCGATGTATTCAAGCAACGTCATGTCGCCTTCGCGGGCCATGGTGAAAAGGCGCGTGGCAAAGTCCCGGACATCATCCGGAATGTTGTGGTCGTTCACGGAGAGGCACCCTATCACGCATGAGACATAAGGCGCCCGCGCGGCTACCGGGCAAGGGTGGCAATCCGCCGGACCGCGTCCTCCACGGCGAACTCCGGATCACCGCCTTGCCCTTTGACCTCCGCATCAAGCCGGGCAACGATGATGACCGCGCGGCTCACGGCATCGCCCGACCAGTTGCGGGCGATCTGCATCGTCTTCTTGGCTACGAAGGGGTGCATGCCAATCTCACGCGCAATCTGGTCCGGGTTACCGCGAGTTTGGTAGAGCTTCGCAATATCACCGATCTTGTTGGCCAGCGCCGCCGTAATCGCCACCGGGCTAATTCCTAGCTGCAATGCCCGGCGCGTACTAGCCAAAGCACGATCAATTCGGCCTGTCACCGCCTGGTCAGCGATATCAAAGCCCGAGACTTCCGCCACACCGGTGTAGTAGGCGCGGACATCGGCGACGGTGAGGTCGCCAGAAGTGTCGTCGATAAGCTGCTCAATTGCGGATGCCAACTCGCGCAGATCCGAACCGACGGACTCCAACAATGCCCCAACAACGTCTGGCGTGGGGCGCACCCCGCGGCGCCGGAACTCATTTTGCACCCACGTCTGGCGCTCACGCTGATTGAGCGTGCCCACCTCATGTACCTCCGCGGCTTTGCGGAACTTCGCCACATATGACTTATTCCGGCCCTTACCACTGTGCACGACCACCAACGTCATCCCCGGCGCGGGATCAACCGCTGCCTGAAGTAGCAGCTCCGTAGGATCCTTACCGGCAAGTTCAGTGTCCTTGATCACCACCACGCGCTCCTGCGCGAACAACGACGGGCTCGTGACTTGCAGCAACTCCCCTTCCGTCACATCCCCGGCGCGCAAAACGGTGACCTCAGCCGCGGGGCTTGCTTGGTCAATGATGGCCTGCGTTGCGCGTTCGGCGAGAAATTCATCCTCGCCAACCACAAAATGCACGGGACTGTGGCTGGACATGCGGCTCATTCTATTCGCCGCATTCTCCCGCGTGCAACGATGAAAGCAGCGAGGATCCAGCCATAACACACCACGACGAGCGCAGGCCCCACCTGCACCGTGGCATGCGGGTTACGTGACACCACCTCCGCCACCGTACGCACCCACCCAGCCAAGGGTGCGATCACCCACAACAATGGCGCCGCCAGGACATGACTGATCTGCGCCAAGATCGCGGCGGCCATGCCCAGCACTGTGACGATCCCCGTCACTGGACTCACCGCCACATTAGCCAAGACGGATGCCACCGGTACTCGTCCCGCCATCGCAGCGATGAGAGGTGCAGTGGCCATGTCCGCCGCAATGGCTACTGAGAGCACGCGCACGAGAATATCCGGCCATCCCGTGCGCCCTAGTGCCTGATAGATCAGAGGCGACAACGCCACGATGCTGCCGGTGGCCGCCACCGATAGCGCAAAGGCGTAATTCACCGCCAGATCTGAATCCACCAAGATGAGCCCGATGATGGCCAGGCTCAAAGCATGGATTGGCTCCACGCGGCTGGAGCTAATCACTGCTACCAACCCAACTAGCCCGGACACGGTTGCTCTTAAAACACTTGGTTCCGGGCCGATGAGCCCGGCGTAGACCAGCAGAGCCACCCCGGCTGCCGCTAATTGCACCCGCAACCCACCACGTGCAAGGCGCGCCACGACGAGTGCTGCTGTGGCCACATACATGCAATTCGCACCACTGACCGCACTCAAGTGACTCAGACCCGTATCAACGTACGCCTGCTGTTCCTCCGGCGATTGGAAGGACACATCCCCCAGCACCATCCCCGGAATGATGCCTTGGGCGTGTGGCCCAACATGCTCCACTACCGCGGTGGCAAACCGTTCCCTCACACCAGCAGCAAAAGCAGCGAACCCTTCGGGCGGACTCAGCAGCGACACTTCACCGTTGAGCACAAAGGCACCGATCCCTGGCCGCGTGGAATCTGTCACCTGCCCCGTTGCCGCCACCATGGCGCCTGGCACAGCACCCTCCGGCAGCGACCCGGCGAAAACGGGCACCGATGAGGGATACCCCTCTACCCGCACGCGCACCAGCCAGCTTCCAGAGTCCATCTCCTTGGGCATCCCACTGATTTTTCCCGTGATGCCTGCATATGGGTTGAATGCCTGCGCAACTGCCACGCGCCACCACGACAGCGCCAGCGAACACGCTCCGATCCCACCTGCCAAGATCGCTTGACCGGGCTCACGCCACACAAAAAGTGCGAGCATGACAACACTGGCCACAATGAGTGCCGCCCACGGCCCCGCCACGATCACAGCAATTGCTGCACCCCATGCGCACAACGCTGCGGGAACGAGACGGAGCTCACGCATCAGAGTGTCACCAGATCCTTCACGGCCTCGAACTTGGCTGGTCCAATTCCTTTCACATCCATGAGCTGCTCCAACGCCGTGAACGGCCCATTGGATTCCCGGTGCGCCACAATCGCGGCTGCGGTTGCCTCCCCCACCCCCGGCAGCTCGGTGAGTTCCGCTGCCGTGGCCGAGTTGAGTGAAATCCCCGCCCCGTCCGACGGCCCTTGTGGCCCCGGCTGCTGCGCCACACCTGGGGCGGGTGCTTCCCCCTGGGCGAGAACGTGGATCTGTTGCCCATCAACCAGGAGTTGGGCCAGATTCACGCTAATCAGGTCCGCATTAGGCAATGGTTGGGCTTTATCCAGAGCATCGGCAACACGGGAGCCCTGATCAAGCGTGACCAGACCCGGCTGCTCGACGGCCCCCACCACCGCAACGACAACTTGATCCGAAAGTTCGTTGGCTTCGGCGGCGGTGCTCCACAGCGGCTCTGGTGCGTCGGTAGTTGAATCAGGGCTGCGCAGGCTGGACCAGCCAACAGCTGCGAGACACACCGCAGCCACGCACCCGACCGCGGCTGCCGCTGTTCGCGGAGCGATGTTCAGACGTGGTGTTGGGTAGGTGACCCGCATGAGATCCTCTTCGCCTGTTGGACGAGTGAGCTCTTTGAGCCGGTCAACTGCGCTTGGTGGTGCCATGCCCGCCACGCTAATGGGCATTGGCATCGGCGAAAAGGACTCACGGCCAGAGATGTGGATAACCGTAGTGACACGTCATCTAAACACGGTTTTCTCCACAGAAACAGGAAAATATGCCCACTGAAGTGGACAAGCGAAGCTAATCCACCGTTGGGGTGGCAAAGAACACGGACAGGCCAAGTGCGCCTTCACCCGTGTGGACCGTGAGTACTTCATCCAGGGGGTACACGCCCACGGTGGACCCTTCCGGCAACGCTTCCTCCAGCATGCCTTTGAGTACGTCAGCGCCTTCCCTGTCGCCCGCGTACTGCACGGCGGCGTAGCCGGGCATCCCATCAGCGCGCTTAACAACATGCTCGACGAGCTTGCTGAAGGCTTTCTTCTGCGTACGCGTCTTGATGGCCAGCTCCAGTTTGCCGTCGTGCACGCGCAGAATCGGCTTTGTGGCCAGCAGTGCTGCCGACAGGACCGCTGTTGTGGCGGAAATACGGCCCGATTTACGGATGTCATCGAGCTGGGAGAGGTACAGCCACGTCTCCGACAGAGCAAGCGCGCCTTTCGCCGCGTTCACGCAACCATCGAGATCCGCGCCTGAACGTGCAAACGAAGCTGCGACGATGGCAGCAAAGCCAAGGGACATGCCGACGGCGGAGGTGTCTATGACCCGCACGGTGTCGTCGAAAACTGCTGAAGCACTCACCGCAGCCGACCATGTTGAAGACAACCGCTTGGACAAGTGAAGCACAACAATGCCCTCATCATGGCAGCGCTCCAATTGCCGGGCGTAGGCCGCGGCAAGTTCGAGCGCGCTTAAACCCGAAGTTCCTTGGGTCTCACCCTTCTTACTGTCCGCATCCTCTGATTCCTCTCGCGTGACATGAAGGTCAAGAACAGTGATCTCCAACTCTTCCGCAATATGCGGTGGGATTCCCGCGGAGCTGTCAGTGATAATACGTATGGTCATGGCGTACCCAGCCCCTGGTTCCAGGCCTCCAGGTACCACTGGGTTTTACCTGGTGTGCCATCGAACGCTGGCCGCGCCAAAAGCTGTGAAGTATTTGTATTGTGCAGACCTTTTAGCAGCGGGTATTGTGCCTCATCCAATTCAAGCAAGTTTGAGGTCAGTGCCGAAATCGTGCCACCATGCGCGACAAAAAGCACGGCGTTGTCATCCCAGTCGTCGAAATCCTGCATGAGCTTGTCCACGACAGGCCGCGCCCTCTTCGCCACATCCAAACGCGATTCCCCACCCGGTGGTGCCCACGCCGGACTGTGGCGCCACGCTGCGCGCGCCCCCGGGAACTCAGCGTCCACCTCATGGTGAGTCATTCCCTGCCACGTACCCAAATGGGTTTCACGTAGCCGTGGCTCCAGCTCCACATCCAACCCCAGTTCAGTAGCAATGATCTCCGCGGTGTGGCTCGCACGCCCCAAATCGGAGGAGATGATACGGATGATCCCATAGTCTTTCGCCCATTGTGCTGCAGCGCGTGCCTGCGCGACTCCGGTCTCCGACAGCTCCGTATCAAGCTGCCCTTGCATACGACGGCCAGCGTTGTACGTAGTCTGGCCGTGGCGCAGCATGATCAGTCGTCGCGTCATTGTGGTCATCCGTGGCTAGTCGTGGCTATTCGTCGTTATTGCTGGGGCTCTCACCCGCCAGAGGCAGGTCCTCAATATTGTCCAAGGTGCGCACGTTGGCGCCATCCGCACTCGTGGAGAAATCGCCGGGAAGCACATACGGCTCCACGCCCTCCACCTCAATGCGTGGACAATCAGCGTACAGGCGGTCCAAACCGTAGAATTCACGCTCGGCTTCACGCTGAATGTGCACGACGAACAGGCCGTAGTCCAGCAGGACCCAGCGGAATTCACGGTTGCCTTCACGGCGCTTTGGCTCAGCACCAGCCTTGGTCAACTGGTCCTCAACCTCCTCAACGATGGAGGCAACTTGGCGCTCGTTGTCGGCGGAGACAACCACGAAGATATCCGTGATAGCCAAGACGTCAGAAACGTCAATCACAGCAATGTTGGCGCCGAGTTTTTCATCGGCGGCTTTAGCGGCGATAACGGCGAGGTCGCGAGCGGTGTCCGAAGCAGTCAAGCTGGCGCAATCCTTTTCTTCAATACTTTTCAATTCATAGGGCCTAAGAGACTCAACCGTCCTATACTCCCATGAAACACAGGGAATATGCCACTTATTGGCGGTACATCTTGTTTTTAGCGATGTACTGGACAACTCCATCCGGCACGAGATACCACACCGGGCGGCCGGCGGCAGCGCGCTCACGGCAGTTGGTGGAGGAGATCGCCATCGCCGGGATCTCAATCAAATGGGTGCGTTCCTGATGCTCCACGGGCAGCATGTCTTCAGCGAGTTCATACCCGGGCCGGGTCACGCCAACGAACTCTGCTAGATCGAACATGGCTTCCCAGTCATGCCAGGACATGATGGAGGCCAGTGCATCTGCACCAGTAATGAAGAACAGATCGTCCTTCGGGTACTTCTGGCGCATGTCCCGCAACGTGTCCACCGTGTAGGTGGCACCAGGGCGGTCAATGTCAACACGAGAGACGTTGAAGCGGGGATTGGAGGCGGTAGCAATCACCGTCATCAAATAGCGGTCTTCCGCATCGGAGACTTTCTTGCCTGCCTTCTGCCATGGTTGGCCAGTGGGCACAAAAACCACTTCATCGAGCTGGAAGATATCCGCTACTTCACTCGCGGCAACCAGGTGCCCATTGTGAATGGGATCAAAAGTTCCACCCATGATGCCAATGCGACGGGGGCCATGGGTGGATGCAACAGGCTGATCAGACATGAGCTCAACCCTAGTTAGCCGAATGTGTGCCCCACGTGATCACTCGGCTGGAAGTACACCATTAATCGGCCGGTGGGGAACTGGTGGCGGATGACAGCAGCAATGGTGGCCACAACTCCACCGATGATCAGCAGGGGCGCTAACCATGCCATGACTTTGCCAACGTTGCCTGATGAGGAGCCATCATCACCGGAGCCCGGATCAGGTTTAGCGTTGTCGTCTTCATCCCCACGATCAACAGGGGGAAACGGCTGCCCTGGAGCCTGGTCTACTCGCACATAAACGCCGTTAATGAGGAGGTAATAAGAGCCATCCTTCATGTACGCAGGCGGGCGCTCGACGGCTTTCCACCCATCTTCTTTGGTTACCTCCGCCTCAGTCTGTGCATCAGCTACAGGAGCTACAGGCTCGACGGGTAAAAGACTGAGGGTGGTGGCGAACGCTACTGCTGCAACAGTAACGATCTTTGCAGGGCGCATGACCTTTATCCTTCATGTTCAAGCTGGTGGTGCAGCCATCCCACAACCCCAACAGGTCGTGGACATCTCAACTAATTCTAATTACTGCCCATCATACTCAGTCGCTACTCCATTTGAAACATTGAGTGATCGATCACACAACATCAAGGACGGGTCTGCCCGTTCCCTTCAAGAATCCACTTCGTACTAGTCAATTCCGGCAGCGCCATCGGTCCACGTGCATGCAGTTTCTGCGTGGAGATACCGATCTCCGCGCCCATTCCGTATTGCTCCCCATCTGTAAACGCCGTCGACGCATTGAGCATCACCGCAGCCGCATCTACCTGGTCCGCAAATTCCTGCAACGTATAAGCATTCAGCGAGGCAATCGCCTCCGTGTGCCCGGACGTGTAGCGCGCGATGTGCGCGATTGCCCCGTCCACACCGTCCACGATGTCCACGGCAATATCCATGGACAGGTATTCATCGGACCAGTCAGCTTCGGTTGCGGGCTCCACATTTTGCGCGCCAATCGCAGCAAGCTTATCGACGTCCCCGTGCACCCTCACCCCCGCCCCCTGCAACGCCTCCACCACACGCAACTGATCCGCCACATCCAGTCCGGCATCAATGAGTGCCGTCTCCGTCGCATTGCACACGGAGCACCGGCGGGTCTTGCCATTGAGAAGCATCTCAATCGCAGAATCCAGCTGCGCATCCCGGTCGATGTAGAAGTGACAATTGCCCGTGCCGGTTTCGATAGCGGGGACGGTGGCGCCGGTCACCACCACGTCGATAAGCCGTGCAGAGCCGCGAGGAATGACCACGTCGACGAGACCGCGCGCGGTAATGAGATCCTGCACGGAGTCATGCGTCTCACACGGCAACAGCTGGACAACCTCACGCGGCAGACCATGCGCAGCGGCAACATCCTGGAGGATCTCCACGAGCTGGGCATTCGAATGCCGCGCCGACTTCGAGCCACGCAGCAGAGCCACGTTGCCGGATTTCAATGCGAGGCCGAACGCATCCACCGTGACATTCGGGCGCGCCTCATAAACCATGCCCATCACACCTAAAGGCACGCGGACCTGTTTCATCCTGATGCCATTCGGCATCACCGAACCACGCAGCACCTCCCCCACCGGGTCCTCCAGTGACGCCACCTGGCGCAGACCCCCCGCGATCCCCTCAACACGGTCGGCATCGAGCGCCAACCGGTCAATGAGGGAGTCCGTGAGCCCCGCCTCACGCCCAGCCTCAATATCCCGCTGATTCGCCGCGATGATCTCCTCCGTGCGAGCCACTAACTCCTCGGCGGCAGCAAGCAGCACTTCATTCTTCGCGGAGGTCGCCAGCGTGGCCACGATCGGAGCCACATCTTTTGCTGCGCGCGCCTTGGCCAGAACCTCAGCGCGTTCCTCTTCACGGTCAGCGGCACTCATTGCGTCACTCATGGGGCCTGATCCTAGCGCCTAATACCCCTGCTCCACATCAACTTCAGTGGGCAGTGCTTCCCCGCGCTGTAACGCCTCCCAGTTCCGCAGGGTCAACCCACCGATACGCTGCTTGCCAAAACGTGGGGTGCTGGCCGTATGCGGTGTCATCAAGCAGCGTTCACAGTCCCACAGTGGGTGATCCGCCGGCAGTGGTTCTGGGGCCGTGACGTCTAAAGCCGCGCCCGCGATCGTGCCGTTGTTGAGTGCCTCCACTAGGTCGTCCGTGACCACGAGTGGCCCGCGGGCAACATTGACCAGCACTGCGGTCTGCTTCATCTGCGCCAGCACGTCCGCATTAACCATGCCGCGGGTGGATTCCGTCAATGGTGCCAACAACACCACCACGTCCGCGCGGCCCCACACGTTCTTGGACTCAATCTCCGCCATCCGGACCGTCTCATCAGCGCCCTCCACCGGGCGGCCGGAACGGTTCACAGCGATCGTGTGCACCCCAAACGGCACCAAGAAGGACAGGAGTTTCTTCCCGATGCCCCCTGCCCCCACAATCGCCACCGTCTTATCCTCAACCAGGTACTGGGTCTCATGCGCAATTTCCCGCGTCGTCGACCCATCCCGCGTCACGCGCCGGTACTGGTGCAGTGCACCCAGGATGAGGGCGAGGGTGGATTCGGCCACATTGTCGTCGTAAAGCCCCGCAGCATTCGCCCAGCGCAAACCCGAACGCTTGAGAATCCCAGCCTCATCCAGCGCATCGATTCCCGCCCAGGCGAACTGAGCAAACTGCACTGACTCCGGAATCTCCTCTGGAAAATCCGCAGCGCCACCGTGATAGATGAGCACATCCGGATTCCCCTCAAGGCTTACGTGTTCGTGGCCTTCCGCCTCCAACTCGGTGACGGTCTGGGTCCAGGGTTTAGGCAAAATAGCAAACTTCATGCCCTAGAGCCTAGATGCGTAATTGGACAGATAGTCCGCGTGCACCACTGAGCGGCGCTGATGCGCCGGCAACTCATCCGTATGTTTGCCCAGCATGCCCGCCAATTCCGCTGAGCCGTAGGCAGTTTCTCCGCGGCCGATCGCTTGCCCATTCGGCCCCAGAATCTCCACGATGTCCCCGGCCTGGAAGTCGCCTTCCGTGTCCGTGATGCCCACCGCTAGAAGCGAAGTCCCACCGCGGGTCACGGCCTGCACCGCCCCCTCGTCGAGATACAACGTGCCTTCTGCATCCGCCGCATACAGCGCCCAGAACTTCCACGCTGACAGCTTTGACTCCGGTCGCGTATGAAAGACGGTGCCCACCTGGGCGTCCCCCAGTGCCTCCTCGATCTTCTCCGCCGACGTCAACAACACCGGCACACCACCACGAGTAGCCAAACGCGCCGCCGACACCTTCGACGCCATGCCACCGGTGCCAAAGCGCCCGCCATCACCCGCGACGATCCCCTCCAAATCCTTGCCGCTACGCACCTCATCCACGAAGCGCGCCGCCGGGTCAGCCGGGTTCCGGTCGTACAAGCCATCCACATCTGACAGCAAGATCAGAGCATCAGCAGAAATAAGCGTGGCGACGATCGCCGACAACCTATCGTTATCCCCAAACCTCATCTCCGTGGTGGCCACCGTGTCATTCTCATTGACAATCGGCACCGACCCCATCTGCCGCAGCCGATCAATGGTGCGCTGCGCATTCCGGGCACGCTCCCGTACGCCGGCATCGGACTGAGTCAACAACACCTGCCCAATTGCGCGCTCATACCGGGCGAACGACTGCCCCCACGACTGTGCCAGGTGAATCTGACCGACAGCGGCTGCGGCCTGCTTCGTCGCTAAGTCTTTCGGCCGTGACTTCAAGCCCAGCGGCGCCATGCCCGCCGCGATAGCACCGGAGGACACCACGATCACGTCACTCCCGCGCCCCATCCGCGCCTCCAGCGCGTCCACGATCCGGTCGATCTTGTCCTGCGACACCGCCGAGGACTCATCCACCAACGAACTCGTACCCAGCTTCACCACGATGCGCTTCGCGCCAGCAATCTGTTCCCGGAGATCCATGCCTTATCCCTGCCAACGTTCTCGGTCGGCCTCGGTGCGGCCCAGGAGGTCGTCGCCGAAATCGTATTCGTCGATAAGCCCCCTACGAGCTTGCGACGCACGCTTACGCTCCGCCGCGGACATACGATCCGTGCCACCCAGGCGCGCGTCCTGTCCACGTCCAGCCATCGTGGGATCACCGCCAATCGACGGCTCCCAATCGAAGGAGATCTCCCCGATTATCACCGTGTCCCCCTCGTGCGCACCGAGCTTACGCAGCTGATCCTCCACGCCCGCCTTATTCAGGCGATCAGAGAGATACCCCACTGCCTCATCATTTTCAAAGTCCGTCTGGCGGATCCAACGCTCCGCCTTCTCCCCCACGACCATCCATGCGCCAGGCAGTTCCGGATCCGGGATCACCCGAACATCATCCCCACGATCCACCGCCTTCGGCCGAATGACCTGGCGCTCCACCTGCTCCTTGACCTTCGGATGCGCCTTGCGGGCAGCCTGAACCACATCCCACAACGCCCACTTCAACTCATCCAAGCCCGCGCGCGTCGCCGTAGAAATCATGAAAATCGGCCAACCAAAACGCTCCGCCAAATCTGATTCGAGGAACTCCGCCAGCTCCTTCGCCTCCGGAATATCCACCTTGTTCAGAACAATGATTCGGGGGCGCTCGCGCAGATCACCCAGCCCAGTCTCATCCGCTTCAAGTTGCTCCGCGTAGGAATCCAGCTCTGCCTCCAAGGCCTCAATATCCGACTGCGGGTCACGGCCCGGCTCCATCGTGGCGCAATCCACCACGTGGACGAGCACCGCGGTGCGCTCAATGTGGCGCAAAAAGTCCAGGCCAAGGCCCTTGCCCTGGCTCGCACCCGGAATAAGGCCAGGCACATCCGCAATAGTGAACGTGTCATTGCCTACGTCCACCACACCAAGGTTCGGCTGCAGAGTAGTGAATGGGTAGTCAGCGATCTTCGGCTTCGCTGCCGACAGGACGGAAATCAACGAGGACTTACCGGCCGATGGGAAGCCCACCAGCCCCACGTCCGCCATGGACTTCAGCTCAAGGATCAGGTCATGCGCCTGGCCGGCCTCGCCCTTCAGCGCGAAACCAGGAGCCTTGCGCTTCGCCGTGGCGAGGGCTGCGTTACCCAAGCCGCCAAAACCACCTTCGGCCGCGATGAACCGGGTACCGGGCGTGACCAGGTCAGCGAGAATCTCCCCCTCCGCACTGCGCACCACCGTGCCCACGGGGACCTCCACTACCAAGTCCTCACCGCGTGCTCCATTCCGGTGATCCCCCTCACCGTTGCCGCCGCGCTTTGCCTTCAAGTGCGGGCGGTACTGGAAGTCCAACAGTGTGTGTACCTGCGGTGAAACCACCAGGATGATGTCCCCACCATGGCCACCGTTGCCCCCATCCGGCCCACCTAGCGGCTTGAACTTTTCACGGTGCACGGAAACACAGCCGTGGCCACCATCGCCGGCCTGTAGATGCAAGACAGCCTGATCAACGAACTGAGCCATGGTGGGTCTCCTCTCCTGCTGGGGTCAAATGGGGGTTCAGTGGGCGGGTCTAACCATGAAAATACCGGCGTCGGTGAAAGATTTTGCACCCCAACTGAAGGCCAAAATTAAACCTGCAGGTCAGAGATTTCTAAACTGTGATAGTTACCGGTGAAATGTAATATCTTTCAACGACCGCGCCGGTGAGCGAGCCAGAGCGAGCCAGTGGACCGGGACGGACGGACCACGGGCCAGTACCCCCCCACCCACACAAAAACGCGCCGGCAACCCCCGCCCGGGGATCGCGGCGCGCTTAAGAAGCGTGGCCGTGGGAGCACTGAACGCACTCCCCGCTGGCTTACGCGGTAGCGGTCTTCTCCTCAACCACTGCGTCATCGACTAGGCCAGCCTCGATAACCTCGGAAGCCACGCCCTCGCCGTCAGCGGGGACGATGTTGACAATGCGACGCTTCTTCTTGATGCCGAACTGGACGGAGCCAGCTGCGAGTGCGAAGAGCGTATCGTCGCCGCCGCGGCCGACGTTGTCGCCCGGGTGGAACTTGGTTCCGCGCTGGCGGACGAGGATCTCGCCTGCCTTCACCTGCTGGCCGCCGAAGCGCTTCACACCGAGGCGCTTGGACTCAGAGTCGCGGCCGTTCGAGGTGCTGGATGCACCCTTCTTGGTTGCCATTGTGGTTCCTCTCTAAACGTCTCGGTTTACTTGATGCCGGTGATCTTGACGGTGGTCAGCTGCTGGCGGTGGCCCTGACGCTTTTTGTAACCGGTCTTGTTCTTGTACTTCATGATGTTGATCTTCGGACCCTTGCCATGCTCAACGATCTCAGCGGAAACGTTGACCTTGGCCAGGTCGTCGGAGGTGGCGGTTACCTTGGCACCGTCGACAAGCAGAACAGGGGTGAGCGCCACAGAATCGCCAGCTTCACCCTCGATCTTCTCGACCCGAACGAGGTCGCCTTCGGCAACCTTGTACTGCTTTCCGCCGGTCTTGACGATTGCGTACATAGCGGGTTACCCCTTTCTTCTTCTCGCACGGCGCCGGCATGCCACGACACCACTATTTCATTCTTGCTTGTGTTTCGGGGTTTGTTAACGGCAGCCTCGCCCGCATGCTTGATCACAAAAGGCGCGCCCCAAAACAGCGACTGTCAAAGACTACACCGGCGCCCCCGCAAAGACCAAACTGCTCTTATGCGTGGGCGCAGTTCGTGTGTGTTTAGGTGGTGCGCCTCCGCGTAGCGCGTCGCCGGCCACGAGTAGGAGTGCGTGATGTCGCCTCTTTGGCCTCTTGCCGTTGCTTCGGTTCAGGCACCTTATGCACGCTTGTCGACGTCTTCCGCGTCGCACGCCTCCTACCCCTGCCCCCAGTAGTTCGAGTGACTGGTGCTTTCTCCTTGACCTCGATTGAAACCTCGCTTTGCGCCTCAGATGTGTGCTCGGTCTTAGCTGGGGTGTCCTTTGCGAAGTCCTCTCGGCGCGGACGGTGATCAGACTTGGAGTTGCCACGCGTGTTGCGCTTGCGGCGCGGGGAGTTCTCAAACTCTTCCAGTGCCTCTTCGTAGGTCTGGGAAGTGGTCTGGGTTGTTTCCTCAGCGGTAGTGTCTCGCTTCTGCTCCTGCTGCTGACTTTCGCTTCGGCCGCGGCCACGGCCGCTGCCGCGGCGTCCGCGACGACGGGATGAACGACGCTTGGGCTGTTCCTCAGCGTCCTCAGCGGATACCACCGCGTCGGCGAGTGCCTCGATGCTGGAAGATCCGTTGGAGTCTTCCTGAGAGTCCTCGTGGGAGTTCATCGCCAAAGCGGTCGGGTGGTTGCCCGGATTCTGCGCCGGTTTATGGCGACGAGAGGAACGGCTGTGGCTGTTCTCCGCCCCAGATGAGTCGGCGTGGTGGGAGGTGTCGGTGGTGGTCACTGGGTCGTCGCTAAGCACGATGCCGCGACCATCGCAGTGCTCACACTTGGTGGAGAACGTCTCCACGAGACCGGTGCCCAAACGCTTGCGCGTGAGCTGAACCAGGCCAAGCGAGGTCACCTCCGAAACCTGGTGGCGCGTGCGATCGCGGCCGAGGGCTTCCTTGAGACGACGCAGAACGAGCTCCTGGTTTTCAGGGAGGATCATATCGATGAAATCGATGATGATCATGCCGCCGATGTCACGCAGACGCAGTTGACGCACGATTTCTTCCGCGGCTTCCATGTTGTTGGCGGTCACGGTCTCCTCCAAGGAACCGCCGGAGCCGGTGAATTTGCCGGTGTTGACGTCAATGACAGTCATTGCTTCGGTGCGGTCAATGACCAGGGTGCCACCGGACGGCAGCCACACGATACGGGACAGCGCTTTCTGGATCTGCTCGTCGATGCGATAGACCTCGAAGGCGTCCTTGCCGTCGTGTTCACTGCGGTCGAATTTCTCCACTCGGTCCAGCAGATCAGGCGCAACTGACTGGACGTAGTTATGCACCACGTTCCAGGACTTCTTGCCGTCCACGACAAGGGCATCAAAGTCCTCGTTGAACAGGTCACGCACAACCTTGACCAAAAGCTTCGGCTCCTCATACAGCGTGACAGGCTTGGAACCCGGGGAGTTCTTTTCCTTCTCCGCCTGTTCCTGGATGGCCTCCCACTGGGTGTGCAGACGAGCAACGTCCGCACCAATAGCTTCCTCCGAGGCGCCTTCCGCGGCGGTGCGAATGATGGCGCCACCCTTGCCCGGCACAACCTTGACCAGGATGTCCTTGAGGCGCTTACGCTCCGGGGCGGGCAGCTTGCGCGAAATACCAGCACTGCGACCACCCGGGACATATACAAGGAAGCGCCCCGCCAAGGAAATCTGGGTGGTCAGCCGGGCACCCTTGTGGCCTACCGGATCCTTGGTCACCTGAACCAGCACCTGGTCACCGGATTTCAGAGCCTGCTCAATGCGGCGGGAACGGCCACCCAAACCAGCGGACTTCCAATCCACCTCGCCGGCATACAACACGCCATTGCGGCCCTGCCCGATGTCAATGAAGGCAGCTTCCATACTTGGCAGCACGTTCTGCACGCGGCCGAGGTAGATGTTGCCAATCATGGAGGCACTCTCGTCTGAATCCACGAAGTGCTCGACCAACAGACCATCTTCCAGAACACCGACCTGGGTCAGCTTGCCCGGACCATCGTGGCGCGCACGTTCACGCACAACCATGGTGCGTTCCACTGACTCGCGCCGCGCTAGAAACTCAGCCTGCGAGACAACCCGCGAACGCTTGCGCTCTTCCTCGCGCCGCTCAGTGCGACGACGGCGCTGCGCCTCCAAGCGTGAGGAGCCCTTGATCGCTTTAGGTTCTTGAATCTGATCTGCGGCAGGCTCTTGCTTTTCCTCGCGCTTTTCTTCTTGCTTATCCGCGTCCCCTTTCGCCGCACTCCCCGATCGCCGCACACGTCTACGGGAACCAGTTGGTGCCTTGAAGATCGGCGCGTACACCTCCGTAGCTTCTTCTACTTCAGTGGCATGCGCTTCGGCTTCGGCAGCTTCTTCGGCGGAGATTTCTTCGACGAGATCCTCCACGTCAATCGGGGTATCTTCGGTGTCCTGCGGGGCGCCCTCCGCATCTTCAGCTAGGACCTGTTCGAGGTCCGCCTCAACCTTTTCCGTGATCTGGTTAATCTCGTTTTCCACGTCCTTGCGCACGCGATGCCGGATCTTTTCGTCCGCATCATCTGCAGCACTCTTCGTGTCAGCACTGTCCTGCGCTGCGGTTGGGGTTGCAGGGGCTTGCTCCAAAGCGTCGAGAAGCTGCTCAGTTTCTGCACGCGTCAGGGTGGACTGCGCTACCTTGACTAGCCCCAGATCGCTGAGAGCAATGATCAGTTCCTTTGACTGCATCCCCAGCATCTTCGCCAACGCGAACACACGGGTCTTGTCCTGAATCTGGGAACGATCCATCAACTGTTTCGACGCAGACTTCTTAGTCGTTTTCTTCGCGGCCTTTTTGTTCGACTTTCTAGCGGTTTTCTTGGTTGTTGCCCGGCGACGCGACTTGTCGGGGGTTGCAATGTCGTCCTTATCCGACACGGAAATCTCCTATTGAATTGACCGTGCAGGGTACGTCCACGCCTACCAGCCGGGCGCTGGTGGAAAGAAAACCACCGCCGCCGCACAGCTGCGCGTCCACGCCCACACGGTGATACGGGTGTGTATAAAGCTTGACACCTATTGTGTCACAGCTTGCGCGGAGACTGTGGGACGCACGCGGAGACGCACGGGCAAAGAGAGAAAAAGCCCGGTGTTCAAACACAAAAAGTCCCCACTATGTTGTGGGGACTAAGACAGTACGGCGCGCACTTAGAGGTTCGGGAACCAGATAGCAATCTCACGCTCAGCGGACTCTGGGGAGTCCGAACCATGAACAACATTCTCACCAACGGTCAGAGCAAAATCACCGCGGATCGTACCAGGCGTTGCTGCCTCAACAGGGTGGGTGCCACCGGCCAGCTGACGCCACGCAGCGATAGCAGACTCGCCCTCGACGATGCCAGCTACCAGCGGTGCAGAGGTGATGAAATCAACGAGTTCACCGAAGAAAGGCTTGTCCTTGTGTTCCTCGTAGTGCTTCTCAGCGGTTGCGCGATCAGCGGTGCGCAGATCCATCTCAACGAGTTTCAGGCCTTTGCGCTCAATACGGGAGATGATTTCCCCCACGTGGCCGTTCTTGACGCCGTCCGGCTTAATCAGAATCAGAGTACGTTCAGTCATGTTTCCAACCTTAGCGTCTAGAGCTCTCTAACGATGTCCGCGGCCTCGCCGTAGCTGGTGTTGCGAAACCACAACTGAACCTGACGCGCTGCCTTATCCATATCGCCTGCGGCTTTCATCCCCGCAATAATCTCGCGCTGCTCCTCGTCTAAGTCGATGGGAGCACTTTCCATCGAGACATAGTTCTTCGCGAGCCACAGAACTAAGCACACCGCAGCAAACACAACGGCAGCGATATTGATTGCGCGCGGAAAATCCAGATAGACGCCAGCAATTGCCACCACCGAACCAAGCGCAGCGGCAATGAGATAAAGGGCTTTCATGATGTCTCACATTAGTGGAGGCAGCAGAATTCTTCACAGCTCCCCCTTAGTAAAACCCAAAGTAAAAATTAAGCCGATTTTTAGCACACGTTAATGAGGTGCAGGTCACAATGGTCTGCAGACTTCACAAGCCTAACCTTTCTTGGTTTGTGATTTTTCTCGTCCGGAATACCGAAAGGACCACCATGATCTATCAAAGCCCGTATCCAGATCTCGAGCTTTTCGACGGCTCCGTTTACGACCTGATCTTCCACAACCTGACCGCAGCCGACGCCGGCCGTCCTGCGATTACAGAACTGACTACGGGCAACAGCATCACCTATACCGAATTGAAGGAGGAGGCTGATGCCATGGCTGGATACCTTGCCGCGCACGACATTGGCCCCGGGAGTGTTGTCTCCCTACAGATCCCTAACTGCATCGACTTTGCTGTAGCACTCTTTGGCATCTTCCGCGCCGGGGCAACCGTGAACCCCATCGGTGTCCTGATGAATCCAAAAGACGTTGAAAGGATCGCAGGAATGGCCGGTGCAGACTTCTTCATCGGCGTGTCCGATGTTGGAAGTGAGCAGCATTTGTGGCATTACGAGGTGGAGCGGATCGCCGAGAAGCGCTTGCCCGCACCTGATATTCACGTCGACGGAAACACTTTGGCATCTGTCCCTTTCTCCTCGGGCACGACGGGCATGCCAAAAGGAGTGATGCTCACCCATAGCAATCTCACTTCTAATGTGCTTCAGGCACGTTACATGCTGGAAAAGAACGACATTGGGCCGCATACAAAGACCCTGTCACCTCTTCCTTTCTCCCACATTTACGGCATGACCGCGCTACTACTCACCCCGTTGCTGCAGCGCGCACACATCTTCACGATGCCGAAGTTCGACCTCGATATGTTCCTGCGTGCACACGGCGAACACGACATTGAGATGACATTCATCGCTCCGCCCATGGCCGTCGCACTAGCAAAGCATCCCGCTGTCACTGCCGAGGGCTTCGCCGCAAGCAGGCTCATGTTCTCCGGCGCCGCCCCATTGGACGAGGAGGTTGCACGCGCCGTTGAACTCCGCATCAATACCGATTGTGTGCAGGGCTACGGCATGACGGAGACCTCCCCGGCCGTCAACATTGGCATCAAAAGCGAGAACAACCCAGGCTCTATTGGACACCCAGTTCCGAACACGGAGTGTCGCATCGTTGATATTGAAACCCTCGAAGACGTGCCCCAAGGAGAGGCGGGCGAACTCCTCGTCCGCGGCCCACAGGTGATGCGGGGCTACCTGAATAATGAGGAAGCCACCAATGAAACATTTGTCGACGGTGGTTGGTTGCGCACAGGTGACGTGGCGCGCGTAGATGAGGCCGGGTTCTTCTACATCGTCGATCGCGCAAAAGAAGTGATCAAGTACAAGGGCTACCAGGTTGCACCAGCGGAGCTCGAGGCACTGCTCCTCACCCACGAAGCAATTGCCGACGCAGGAGTGGTCGGCGTCAACCGCGACGGTTTGGAAATCCCGCGCGCATTCGTCGTCCGGCAACAGGGCGCTGATCTCACCGAAGAGCAACTCATGGACTGGGTTGCCGAGCGCGTCACCCCCTATAAGAAGGTGCGTGCCGTGACATTTATCGACGAAATTCCCAAAAATCCCACCGGGAAGATTCTGCGCAAAGACCTGCGCCTTATCCCCTTGGAAGCGTAGTCAGAACTCCCTCTTTCACCCGGGGTACAGATGAGGGGCAATGAGTGCGAGAAATCCTAGAAAAATCGCCTCAAAAACATTTGTAAACACCTGCGACATAAGTCACAATTAAAGGCGTTATGGTTTTGCTCCACATTCACGGGGCGGAACCTCCCCGGAATCCAAGAAAGAGGAACTCATGGCTGACAACCCAGTCCACGAACTGCTCGATCCGAAAACCGACTACTACCAGGTATTCGCCGATGTTGACGGTGAGGACTTGGAGTGGTGGAAGAAGGCCCGCGAGTTCGGCGAATTCGCCCGCCCCTATATCAACGAGGGTTGGGAAACTGCCGAGTACCAGATCCCGGTCGTAGAAGAAGCAGGCAAGCGTGGCCTGTTCCGTGATGGCATCGACATCGAGGGTGAGCCACACATGTCCGTGCGTGCTGCCCGCCTAATGGCTTTCGAGTACGCACGTACGGATGCCTCCATGGGCACCGCATTCGGCGTTCAGGCTGGCCTGGCTATGCAGTCCATCGCCATGTGTGGTTCTGAGGAGCAGAAGGCTAAGTACCTGAAGCCGATGTGCCACCTGGAGATCCGCGGTGCATTCGCTCTGACTGAGCCGGATCACGGCTCCGACTCCATTGCTCTGGAGACCACCGCTGAGAAGAATGGTGACGAGTGGGTCATCAACGGCGAGAAGAAGTGGATCGGCCACGGCTCCGTCGGCCACATCGCCATCGTCTGGGCACGCGACACCGCCGATGGTCAGGTCAAGGGCTTCATCGTGGACCAGGACCAGGAGGGCTATGAGGCGGAGACGATCGTCGGTAAGGCATCGCTGCGCGGCATCCCGCAGGCACACATCAAGCTGAACAACGTCCGCGTTTCTGATGACCGCCGTCTGCCGGGCGCGAACTCCTTCCGCGACTGCGCGAAGGTGCTCACCGGTACGCGTGTGTCCGTCGCATGGGCATCCCTCGGTCTTGCCACCGACTGCTATGAGAAGGCTCTTGACTACGCCCAGCGCCGCGTCCAGTTCGGTCGCCCGCTGGTGAAGAACCAGATCATCCAACAGCGTCTCGCTGACATGCTGCAGGATTTGACCTCCATGTTCCTGTACTGCCGTCGCCTCCTTGAGCTCGAGGAGTCCGGCCAGCTCACCGAGCAGCAGGCAGCTCTGGCGAAGGTTCACTGCACCCGTGCAGCACGCAAGATCTCCGCTGACGCGCGCGACATGTTCGGCGGCGTGGGCATCCTGCTCGAGAACGATGTGGCACGCCACCACGCCGACATCGAGGCACTGCACACCTACGAGGGCACGGACACCATGCAGTCCCTCATCGTGGGCAAGTCCATCACCGGTGTCGGCGCATTCGCAGGTTAATCGCCATGGCAGATCAGAATGTGAATGAGGTCGCAGCACTGCTGGACCCGAAGACGGACTACTACCAGGTCTTCGCCGATGTTGATGGTGAGGACCTTGAGTGGTGGAAGAAGGCCCGCGAGTTCATGGAATTCGCCCGCCCCTCCATCAATGAGGCGTGGGAGAAGGCCGAGTACAACATCCCCGGTGTTGAGGAAGCGGCACGCCGCGGCCTTGTCACCGACGGCATTTCTATCGACGGCCAGCCCGGCATTTCCATTCGTGCAAACCGCCTGATCCAGATGGAATTCGCGCGCACCGACGCATCAACGGCCACCGCGCACATCGTTCAGTCCGGCCTGGCGATGCGCTCGATCGACATGTGCGGCTCCGAGGAGCAGAAGGCCAAGTACCTGGGCCCGATGTCCCGCATGGAGATCCGCGGCGCCTTCGCCTTGACTGAGCCAGATCACGGTTCCGATTCCATCGGACTGGAGACCTCTGCTCGCCGCGAGGGCGACGAGTGGGTCATCAACGGTGAGAAGAAGTGGATCGGCCACGGCTCCGTGGGCCACATCTCCATCGTCTGGGCACGTGATGAGGAAGACGGTGAAGTCAAGGGCTTTATCGTTGACCAGGACCAGGAGGGGTATGAGGCGGAAACGATCGTCGGTAAGGCATCGTTGCGCGGCATTCCGCAAGCGCACATCAAGCTTAACGACGTCCGCGTGTCCGACGACCGCCGTCTGCCCAACTCCCACTCCTTCCGCGACACCGCGAAGGTGCTCACCGGCACCCGCATCGCGGTCGCGTGGGTGGCCCTCGGCATGGCGATCGACTGCTACGAGAAGGCTCTTGACTACGCCCAGCGCCGCGTCCAGTTCGGCCGCCCACTGGTGAAGAACCAGGTCATCCAGCAGCGCCTCGCTGACATGCTGCAGGAAGTCACCTCCATGGCGCTGTACTGCCGTCGCCTCCTCGAACTGGAGGAAGCCGGAGAGCTCAACGAGAAGCAGGCAGCCCTGGCTAAAGTGCACAACACCCGCGGCGCACGCAAGGTGTCCGCCGACGCGCGCGACATGTTCGGCGGCGTCGGCATCCTGCTCGAGAACGACGTTGCGCGCCACCACGCCGACATCGAATCCCTGCACACCTACGAGGGCACGGACACCATGCAGTCCCTCATCGTGGGCAAGTCGATCACCGGCGTGAGCGCGTACCGCTCATAAGAACACGAACACCGGGCCTGGCAACGTGCTGGGCCCGGTTTTTCATGCTCCGAACAGATCGAAGTGCGTCGCCTTATCTTCGTCGATGTCTGTAGCGAGGTGCGAGTACACCGCCAGATCCTAATATGCGCCGCGAAGAAACTCAGCATACCTGCTCATTCCTTCGAAAATGAAACTAGCGCGCTGCGCAACCCGTCGCCAAAATGATCTGCGACGATCAACGGGGGCATCGCTTACTTGCTTTGCAGGCCTTGCAGATCATTGAAAATCTGCTCGTTGAAATCGTAAACATAAGGACCCCATTTTTTAATAGCGGTGGTCAAAGCACCATCATCTAAACCTGTGCTGGTGTCCACGACCCCGCGCGTGAACATCTCGATGTGGTCACCATAATCGTAAATACAAGCTGAGGGAGCCGCCGCTTGCATGCTCAGCCAGTTAATCGAGTGCGCAAGCGCCTCCCCCAAACCGGGCAAAGACTGTAGTGAAGATCCGATGATAAACCGCAGCGCACCGTCGATAACTTCGATGTCCATCTTCTGGCCGCCGATACTGGCTTCGACGACTTCCCCGATGTTTGTGGTGCGTACCTGCGGAATCGCCCCGGTTAGCTGCGTCATGCTGTGCACCACACGGGCCGTAGTTACCAGGGGGCCGAACTCGTCGTCGGGAGAACATTCATCCTTATACACGTCATAAATATCGGTGTTCAGCGCGAACTGTTCAGGGATAGTGACGGGAACCGTGACATCGATGAATCCCTGCTCAGCGATCTCGCGGTACCACGTGTCAATCTCGCGGAGGCAGGTGTTCCACCACGACTGCACCTGCCCCGCCGTGAGGCTTTCGCTGGCGAACATCGTCGATTTTGCCATCACCCGGTCCTCATAGAAGACGAACCGGCACACCCCCAAGGCGGACATTTGTAGAGCATTGCTGCGCATAAGAACATCAGATTCCTGGGAGACCACACCCGGCAGCAAAAAGGTCGCTTCGATCGACGCGTGCTCATCTTTGACCGCGATAAACGCCGCCATCCCGTCCACCGGATATGACCCGGTGGCCTGAGCCCTCTCGTCGCCAATGAGAACGTGCTGCCCAAGATTCGCTAACGCTATAGCGCACGCATTAAGGGTGAAGGGAATCTGCATGCTCGTGTGCTCCTTTAGTCGGTTCGGATCGGTCGCATAATAGTATCTGAGAAGAAACTAAGAGGACTACTCAAGGGCCTGAGATACAAACAGGAACACACAAGAAGCGGCTCCCATCATAAGAACCCGAAGACATGGTCCGGTTTTTCATGCTCAGAGCAGATCGACGTGCATCTGCCTATCCTCTAGTTGTTGTCTGTAGCGAGGTGCGAGTACACCGCCACGTCGTTGTATGTGCCGCGCAGCAACTCAGCGTGCCTGCTAATCCCTTCGAAAGTGAAGCCGGCGCGCTGGGCAACTCGACGCGAAGCATGGTTGTGTACAGCTGCGCGAAGTTCGACACGGTGGACGCCTTCCTCGTGTGCTCCCTGCGTCACGATACGGACCGCCTGTGTCATGATGCCACGCCCCCGCGCCCACGGCGCAGTTGTATATCCGAGATCGGCCACATCATCCGACATGCTTCTTAACTCGACATTTCCGGCGTAGCGCCCATCAAGAACGATGGCGTAGCGTCTCACCCCTGTGGGTGGCGCTGCCAGAAACTCACGCAGATGGTCTTCTGTATATGGATCCGGAACATGAGTGAAGCGCACTGTCTGTTCATCTGTGACTGACTTCAAGATGTCTTCTTCAACGTGAGGTATCTGCGCGACCTGGTCCCAAGGCACAACCTTCATGGGGGCAACGGTAACAGGCTGAAGTCATCCGGGGCTTAGATAAGCGAAAGTCGCGTCTCAGTTAAACGTCGAGCTCAACCTCCGTGGACATACCGTCCTCATCTGCGAAAACCGTGACTGGATGTCCACCGAACAGGTAACCATCGTCGAGTTCGATGCAAATCTCACCACTTTCCATAACCGATACGTACACCGCACGGAAGCGCTCAACCACATCCTCGACGGTCCACTCCGGGGCAGGAGTTGGGCGGCCCTCAGCCTCAGCGACATCGTGGCGCCATTCGTTCGCGGTGGGCAACGCCTCCTTAGCCGCAAACCTGCAGGCATTATCAAGCATCTCTTGTGTGACAACGCGATTCATAACATCCACTGCCGGAGCGAAGCGTTCCTCTCGCTCAACCGGTTCCTGCAGCAGGGGATCCTTCCCTTCATAACTGATGCTGATGTTGACCCCGAGCGATTCTGCGCGGCCTAGGAAAGACTCAATGTCGCGATGGATGGTTAGATCACCTAAATCTGTGTTGATCACTTGATTCTTTCGGGCGAACGCAGCGAGCTCCTCCAATTCCGGATCTGACAGAAGGGAGGGAACGTCCCACACTGCAAAAATTGGCTCAGTACCGCTTCCCGAGTAGGGCAAGAAAGAAGACTCTGTCCCCCTCGTCCGGTACACCGTAAACGGCTTCAGATCAGCGATTTCACCGGGGTCAAACGTGACTTCTCCGTTTTCCGAGCGCCTCACATGCGGATACACGATCCTAATTCGGCCTGTGGTTACCGCACCGTCAGGAAGCAGTCTCACAGCGAGCCCATCAAGTCGCTCTTGGGAGACTGAAATCTCTTCCTTACCGAAAGGATTATCTACCGTGTACCGCTCAGGCACCCGCGCGAGCACAAAGAGAAATTCCTTCGCATCCCCCTCCAACAGTGTTTTAACAGTAGATTCATCGGGGAACTCTTGATAAAACGAAAGCATGGCGCCGATTATAAACGCGGTAGTTCTTACCCCTCGCTGCCTCTACTGATCACAGTATGGAGCGCCGTCCTCTGCCACTACTTAAAAAGAAAGCCGGCTCCCGAAGAAATCCGGGGCCGGCCTTAGGCCGGTGAACGTTAGTTGTTCAGCGGGCGACGCGTGGTGGCCATAGCCACGGCGCGGTCATGGTTCTCCTGGCGTGCCAGAACCTTGGCCGCGGCGACAACCTGGCGGTTGCCCAACTCGTCCTCGTCCGCGGTGCCTTCACCGGTGTAGACGGAGGCAAGGGCCTCACCGATTGCCTTGTCAGTGTCAGAACCATCGGTGTACTCGAGGGTCTCGGTGGTCAGCGGCAGCTGTGCCTCAGCCGGGGCGGAGTAGCCCTCAGCGAGCTTCTTCACCAGCGCCAGTGCGCCTTCAACAACGTGGTCCGGGGACTGGATCAGCTGGTCATCCTTGCGCCAGAAGTCGATGTTGATGGCCGGAACCGGCTTGACGGTGCCCAGCAGTGCGTCGAAAGCGACCTTGTGCGGGTTCGGCACACCCAAGTCCACCAGGCGCTCCAAAAGGCGCACCGGGCCCGACCATGCCGGGAACAGGCCGACGTTGCGCTCCGGGAAGCCAACACGGGCCTCCGCATGGATCACGGAAGCATCGGTATGCAGGAGGAGCTCCATGCCACCACCCAGGGCGACACCGCGGACAGCACCAACGACCGGGAACGGTGCGCCACGCAGTGCGCGGAAGCCGTCGATGCCCTGCTTGATGGTGCGGGCCAGCTCCTCATTGTCGCCCTCCGGGCCGGAGAGCTTGGCCAAGGTGCCCAGGTCAGCGCCGGCGGAGAAGGCACGCTCCTCGTCGTTAGCAATGACCAGGCCCTTGAGGTCCCACTCACCGGCGTGGGTGAGTAGCTCAGTGACGTTGTTGGAGTTGGAGTTCATCGGAGTCTTGTACACAAAGACACCGAAGCCTGCGTAATCACCGTCGGTGAGCTTGTACACCGAAACGTCGGCGTTGCCAGCGATCTCCTCGGCACCAGCAACCAGGTCAGCAACACGGATGACACCTTCGCGGGCCGGCAGGTCCGTCAGCTTGCCGTCGGTACCCAGCACCTTGCCATCGGCGTAGAAACCACCTGCTTCCTGGGCTGCCTTGAGCAGCTCAGGGGCATCGTCGAAAAGCGATGCAACATAGTCCAGCCCGATGGAATCCGCGAGCTGGAATGGGCCCTGCTTCCAGCCGTAGCCGAGCTGCATGGCGATGTCGATCTGGTCGACGGAATCCGCGATTTCCGGTGCGGTGTCGCAGCAGTACTTGATGAAGACCTTGAAGACTTCCTTAGCGTAGTTGCCCTCAGGAGTGCCGGATTCCATGAGCTCCTTGGCATCCTTGGGAACCTCGAAGGACTCCTTCGGGCGGTAATCGCCGGCGGCGAAGTCGTAGACCTCATCGCGGCCGCGGAAGAAGCCGGACTCGGCCGTGCGGCCAGTAAAGCCCTTGTCCAGCAAGGTCTTGAACTCATCGCGCTCCACGATGTTGTAATCGTGGTACGCATCCGACTGTGGCAGCGCCTTCAGCAGGGAGCCCCAGATACCGGGGACGAGCTGGATACCCACGTAGTCGAACAGGCCGAAGATACCGGTGCGCGGAACGCCAAACGGGCGGCCAAATGCGACGTCTGCCTGCTCCGGCTTAATACCCTGGTCGAAAGCGGTTTTGGCACCAGCTGCCATCCAGAAGTTACCAATTCGGTTGGCAATGAAGCCCGGGGTATCGCGGCAATCCACCACGACCTTGCCCAACTGACGCTCCAGCACGTGGTGCATCTTCTCGTTGACTTCAGCGGAGGTGTCCGGGCCCTCGACGTACTCCACCAGACGCATCACGCGTGGTGGGTTGAAGAAGTGGGTGATGGAAAAGTCGCGCTTGAACTCATCCGATGCCTCGCCGAGCAGAACCTCGAGCGGGATGGTGGAGGTGTTGGACGACACCGGGGTGCCCGGCTTACGGTGCGCGTCGACCTTGGCGAAGGTGTCGCGCTTGACGTTGATGTCCTCGAAGACGGCCTCAACGATCCAATCAACCTCGCCGAGACGGTCCAGGTGGTCCTCGGTGTTACCCGGGGTGACCAGCTTGGCGTACTCAGGGCGCTGGAAACCGTAGCGCTTGAGCTGGGTGTCAATGCCTTTTTGGGCGCGAGCGTTACGCTCGTCTCTTTCAGCCCCCTCCACCGGCAGATCAAGGAGGTGAACCTTGATGCCAGCGTTAGCCATGTGTGCGGCGATGCCGGCACCCATGGAGCCGGCGCCGAGAACAGCTGCGGTCTTGATGTCATTTACTGCCATGTTTTAAACCTCCAGTACGAGTGCGATGCCCTGGCCGCCACCGATGCACGCGGTGACAAGGCCATAGCCGCCACCAGCGTTCTTCAGCTGGTGGATGAGCTTGGTGGTCAAAATGACGCCGGTGGCGCCGATGGGGTGGCCAAGTGCGATAGCTCCACCCTGAATATTGGTCTTCTCATTGTCGAAGCCGAGCTGATCAGCAACAGCGATGCACTGGGCAGCGAATGCCTCGTTGGACTCGATGAGCTTGATGTCTTTCAGGTCCAGACCAGCCTTAGCCAGTGCCTTCGGCACAGCGCCAACCGGGCCAAGGCCCATCGTGGCCGGGTCGCAGCCAGCAAGACCCCAGGAGACAACCTTGGCCAGTGGCTCCAGGCCGAACTCCTTCAGGCCAGACTCGGTGGTCATGACGGTGGCCGCCGCCGCGTCGTTAATACCGGACGCGTTACCAGCGGTGACTGTGCCGTCCTTCTTGAAGGTCGGGCGCAGACCAGCGAGCTTCTCCAGCGTGGTCTGACGCGGGTGCTCATCGGTGGTGAACTCGCCGACCGGAACGATCTGGTCCACGAACTCGCCATTGGCAATAGCAGCCGCTGCGCGCTCCTGGGACTGCAGCGCGTACTCGTCCTGGCGCTCGCGGGAAATGCCGAACTTCTCAGCGATGTTCTCCGCAGTAATGCCCATGCCGCCGTTGCCCATCGGATCCGTCAGCGCGCCGGTCAGCCAGTCAATCAGGCGGCCGTCGCCCATCTTGCGGCCCTGACGCATGCCTTCAACGGAGTACGGCGCCTGGCTCATCACCTCAACGCCACCGGCGATGGACAGCTTCGCATCACCCGTGATCAGTTGTTGGGCAGCGGAAATGATCGCCTGAACACCGGAACCGCACAAACGGTTCACACCATATGCGTGAGAACTTTGTGGCATGCCGGCCTCAAGCGAAACGGCCCGGGAGGTGTAGTTATCGCGCGGAATGGTGGTGACAACGTTGGCCCACACAGCGGAATCAAATTGGTCGGCCGAAACGCCGGAAGATTCGATCACGGACTTAGCAAGGTGGGCACCAAGGTCGATCGTGGCCATCTGGGATAGCGAACCTCCGAAGGTACCAACCGGGGTGCGCTTGGCCTGGGTGATGTAGATCGGCTCAGACATGGATCTCCTTCATTAATTGTGCTGGATTACACATCTCCACAATTATAGGGAAGATCACACTGGAGTATCCAACCTAAATCACTTTTCTTAGGCCACGTATCCTCGATCACATTTTTTGGGTGCCCCCACGATCCAATTACGTCCCCAAATGCTGAGTAACCAGCAGGCCACGTCGCTGGCGTTCAAGTATGTCGGCGCGCATCTTCACAATGAGGAACCAAACGATTCCGAACATCACGCCCACCGCGCCGACGGACCAGTGAATAAAAAATCCGGGAATGATCAGTGGGACCTGCAGCGCAAGATCAAGCCACAGCGCCCACGGGCGGCGCTGCATGAAAGCGACGAAGAAGTGCACCAAACCCATCACGGTGATGAACACCCAGTTGAAGGTGGTCCAGAGTTCACCGTCATTAATTTTCAGGATCACGGTGAGGCACAGCAGGATGGTGATGGATTCCATCACCAACGTGCCAACCAACACACCGGATAAGCCCTTTATCGGGTCCTTAACCGGTTCTGATCCGGGGCCGAGGGGTCCGTATTCTGCCGGACCGTTTTTATCGGTACGGGATGTGCGGGCCATTACTCAGGGTCCTTTCCAAACATCGCGCGGGCCTCGCCAGCGGTGACAACAGAGCCGGTGATGATCACACCGGAGCCGGATTGCACGCCAACAGCCTCAAGTGCCTCTTCAGCTAGTTCTACTGCCAGCGTATACGCCGACGGGAGGTGTTCTTCTACGTGGACGCGCTCCTCACCGAAGACGTCGCGAGCGATTTCGGCCAATTCGTAGGCATCTTTCGCCCGCGGTGATGAGTTCTGCGTGATCACCACTTCGCTCAATACCGGCTCCAGCGCCTGGAGCACGCCCAAGGCATCCTTGTCCCCGAGGATGCCCAGCACACCAATGAGGCGGGTGAAATCAAAGTCATTGGCCAATGCGGCCGCCAGAGCCTGTGCTCCCTGGGGGTTGTGGGTGGCATCGATGAAGGTCGTGGGCGTGGATCGCACGCGCTCCAACCGGCCAGGCGAAATTGCGTTAGCAAACCCAGCGCGCACAATCTCGGCGTCGAGTTGGCGTCCGCTACCAGCGCCGAAGAATGCTTCGACTGCGGCTAGGGCTACGGCCGCATTCCGCGCTTGGTGTGGTCCCGATAGTGGCAGGAAGACTTCCTCAAATGTGCCGGAGAGTCCGCGTAGCGTCACGGTTTGTCCGCCGACGGCAACGTTTGCGGATTCCACACCAAATTCTTGGTCGAGGCGCGCGACAGCAGTGCCTAGCTCCACGGTGCGTTCCAGGATCACGCGCATCGCTTCAGGTTCCTGGTTAGCCACCACGGTGACAGATTCCGGGTTGGTGATGATACCTGCTTTCTCCCCGGCAATTTCCTCCAGGGTGTCACCCAGGTAGTCCGTGTGATCAAGCCCAATGGGAGTGATCACATCCACCTCCGCGTGCACCACGTTGGTTGCATCCCAGCGGCCTCCCATGCCGACTTCAACAACTGCGATGTCCACGGGGGCGTCGGCAAAAGCGGCAAATGCGATTGCCACAGTGACCTCGAAATAGGACATCGGGTGATCACTTTGCGCGTCCACCATCTCCACGAACGGCTTGATCTCTTCGTAGATGCGCACGAAGTCCGCCGGGTGGATCGGCTCACCATCAATGCCCACGCGTTCGGTGATGGATTGCAGGTGCGGGCTCGTTGTTCGTCCCACGCGTGCACCAAAAGCACGCAGCAGGGATTCGATCATCCGCACCGTGGAGGTCTTGCCGTTCGTGCCCGCCACATGGATGACTTTGTAAGTCTGCTCGGGGTGCCCCAGCAGGTCCATGAGCAGCTCAATGCGCTCCAGGCTCGGATCAATCTTCGTCTCCGGCCAGCGCGCGAGCAGCTCCGCCTCAACGCGAGCAAGCTCCGCAAGGTCACTGTCGGACACGGGGCGTTCGACTGTATCTTCGCTTATACGCGCCCCCGTGGCCTCTCCCCCACCCAAGTCCAACACGAAGCCGTCCTCGTCCATCCGGACCTCGTAGTTCGCGTCATCTTCGTGGGCCACGCTACTTCGCTCCTTGAGCAGGCAAGGACTCCAGGCGTGCGGTGAGACGGGCTGCCTCTTCCTGTGCAATCTGCTGGCGGGCCTTGATCTTCTCCACAACCTCAGCCGGTGCATTGGCCAGGAAGTTCTCATTGCCAAGCTGCTTACCGGTGGTATTCAGTTCCTTCTGAGCTGCAGCGAGTTCCTTTTCCAGGCGCTTGCGCTCTGCCGCAATATCGACGGTGCCTGAGGTATCCAGCGCCACGTCCAGGGTGACCGTACTCAAACGCATTTCTACGCTCGCGGACGACGTGAAGTCATCGTCCGGTGCTTCCACCTTCGCGATGGAGCGAACCATATCTTCCTGACCAGCCAAATCAGCCGCAGCGAAATCAATCTGAGCCGGAACCTTCTGGGACGGCTTCACCCCCTGGTCTGAACGGAAACGACGCAACTCGGTGATGAGCTTCACGGCATCCTCGATGCGGCGCTGCGCGGTTTCATCCACCTCCACAGCACCATTGGTGTCGTCCGCCGTCGGCCACGGTGCCAAGCACAGAGAGTCCTTCTCCGTGAGTGCCTTCCACAGCACCTCGGTGACAAACGGCATCGTCGGATGCAGCAGTCGCAGGACCACATCAAGCACGCGACCAAGCACGATCTGAGTGGTGCGACCACGCTTCTGCTCTTCGGATGATGCTTCAGCGGCATCACGGGGGATCTGGGTCTTGGCAATCTCCAAGTACCAGTCACACAGCTCATCCCACGCGAAGTGGTAGAGCTCTTCGTTGGCTTTGGAGAACTGGTAGTCGTCGAGAAGCTTATCCACGTGGCCGCGGACCGTTTCCAGGCGATCGAGGATCCACTTGTCCGCATCCGTCAATTCGCTGCGCTCGGGCAATGCCCCGGGTGCAGCTCCGTTCATGAGAGCGAACTTGGTGGCGTTGTAGAGCTTGGTGGCAAAGTTGCGGGCGGATGCGGCATTGTCATCGCCGATCGGTAGATCAATACCCGGGTTCGCGCCACGCGCAAGTGCAAAGCGTAGAGCGTCCGCGCCGTAGTCACGCACCCAATCCATCGGGTCAATGCCGTTGCCCAAGGACTTGGACATCTTCCGGCCCTTCTCATCGCGGACGAGGCCATGGAGGAAGATATTGTCGAACGGAACTTGGGGTCTACGATCCGCTCCGCCCCCAAGGATCTCTGGCGTTTGAGTTCCAGCGAAGGTGCCAAACATCATCATGCGGGCAACCCAGAAGAAGAGAATGTCGTAGGCGGTGACCAGTACCGTCGTTGGGTAGAACTTTTCCAGCTCCGGGGTCTTGTCCGGCCAGCCCATCGTGGAAAACGGCCACAGGGCAGAGGAGAACCAGGTGTCCAGAACATCCGGGTCCTGCTCGTATCCTGCCGGTGCTTCCTCATCTGGGCCGAGGCAGATGATGTCACGCTCACCGTTTTCATCCTCCGGGCCGTACCAAATCGGGATGCGGTGACCCCACCACAGCTGGCGTGAAATGGTCCAGTCGTGCATATTGTCCACCCAGTCGAAGTAGCGTTTCTCCAGGGACTGCGGGTGGATGACGGTATCGCCTTCACGGACAGCCTCACCGGACATGCGCGCGAGCTCATCCACCTTGACAAACCACTGCAGGCTCAAGCGTGGCTCGATTGGCTCACCGGTGCGCTCAGAGTGCCCAACGGAGTGGACGTACGGGCGGACTTCTTTGACGATGCGCCCTTGCTCCGCCAGTGATTCACGAACTCGCACGCGCGCCTCAAAGCGCTCCATGCCATCGAACTGGGTACCGGTATTGGCAATGTGCCCGGTCTTGTCCATGATGATCGGCATGTCCAAGTTGTGGCGCAGGCCCATCTCATAGTCATTCGGGTCGTGCGCTGGGGTGATCTTCACCGCACCGGTACCCAGCTCCATGTCCACGTAATCATCCGCGATGACCTCAATGGTCAGATCATCGCGGAAAGGGTGCGGGAACTTTTCACCGATGAGGTGCTGGTAACGCTCATCATCCGGGTGGACGGCAATAGCGACGTCACCGAGCATCGTTTCTACACGGGTGGTGGCGACGATGAGGTGCGGCTCATCGTCGTTCAACGAGCCGTAACGGATGGAGACGAATTCGCCCTCGACATCCTTGTAGACAACCTCGATGTCTGACACCGCGGTCTCCAACACCGGGGACCAGTTGACCAGGCGGTAATCGCGGTAGATCATGCCCGCGTCATACAGCTGCTTGAAAATGGTCACAACGGCGCGGTTTAAACCCTCATCGAGCGTGAACCGCTCACGCGACCAATCCACGGAATCACCAATCGCACGCATCTGCGAGGTGATGGTGCCGCCGTACTTTTCTTTCCACTCCCACACGCGCGAGATGAACTCTTCACGGCCGTAGTCGTAGCGGTCTTTCCCCTCGGTCTCCTTGAGCATGGCCTCGACCTTGGTCTGAGTGGCAATGCCCGCGTGATCCATGCCCGGCAACCACAGGACCTCATAGCCCTGCATACGCTTACGGCGCACCAGAGAATCCATGAGCGTGTGGTCCAACGCGTGCCCCATGTGCAGCTGACCCGTTACATTCGGCGGAGGCAGCACGATCGAGTACGCAGGCTTTTCCGAAGACGGGTCCGCCGTGAAGTAACCACGGGCTACCCAATCATCGTAAATTCCTTGCTCAAGCTCTTGTGGCTCCCAACTCTTAGGCAGGCTATCTGCCCGGTTGACGCCGATGAGGCTCTCATTGAATGCGCTAAAAGTCCCGGAAGTGTCAGTCACGGTTAGATAGTCTAACGCGGGCTGGTTTTCCGGGACTCGTCGATAAGCAAAGCTCTCTAGAACAGACGGTCCGCGATCGCTGCTTCCTCGCGCAGCGCCTCAATATTCGCGTTGATGCGCGCACGCTGGAAATCAGTCAGCTCAAGGCCTTCCACAACAGTCCAGCGACCATCACGCGCGATAGCCGGGAAGCCGAAAACCAGGCCCTCATCCACGCCGTAGATGCCTGTCGACGGCACCGCCGTCGTCGCCCACTTCCCTTCCGTTCCAGCAACCCAATCGCGCATGTGATCAACGGCTGCGGATGCCGCGGAGGCAGCAGAAGAACGCCCACGGACCTCAATGATCTCCGCACCACGCTTGGCCACACGCGGGATGAACTCATCGACGTACCAGGCCTCATCCACCAGATCCTTCACCGGCTGGCCGCCCACCGTGGCATACGCAATATCCGGGAACTGGGTGTCCGAGTGATTGCCCCACACCGCTATGTTTTCAAACTCGCTGGAGTGCTTGCCCAGCTTCTGTGACAACATCGAAATCGCGCGGTTGTGGTCCAAGCGCATAAGCGCATTGAAGTGCTCTGCCGACACATCCGGCGCTGCCTTGTTAGCAATGTACGCATTCGTATTCGCCGGGTTGCCCACCACGAGGACGCGCACGTCATCCGCCGCGTGGTCATTAATCGCACGGCCCTGACCAATGAAAATCTGGCCGTTTGCCTGCAGCATGTCAGCGCGGGACTCACCCTTACCGCGTGGCTTCGCACCAACAAGGAACGCTGCATTCGCACCGTCAAAAGCCTTCGCCGCATCATCCGTCACGGTGATGTTGCCCACGCGCTCCAACGCGGAATCGGACAGCTCCATGGCAACACCCTCAGCGTTGCTCACGTGGTCTGGCACCTCCAGCAGTGCCAAGTCCACGATGGTATTAGGACCGAAGACCTCGCCTGCTCCGATTCGCCACAGCAGCGAGTAAGCAATGTTGCCGGCAGCGCCGGTGACGGTGACTTTGACCTTGTTGGGTGTGGTGGTCATATCTCCTCCTAGGAATTGGGCCGCTTGGGGTAACGTGCATGGCCGCATACCCCCGAATAGGCGCATCCGGACCATCTACATGCCCCATGCTACCCCCGAACCTCTAGGACTTTTCCCCACCAATGCCCCATCTTGCGCGATGCAACGGGCGAAAAGGCCCACTGTTAGGCACGATGAACAAGAGTGGTTTTTGGTTCAACTAAAGGCCATGGAACAAAAGACCACGGAATAAAAGCAGAAGGACAAAGGACACAGACGTGACAGAACCCAGTGTCGGCAGCGCCCACCCCGACGGGAATACACCCGCGGGTCCAGCTGCCCCCACTAGCGCGGCCGAAGGGGCAAACAAAACGACCCTCGACCGCGCCATCACTGTCGCCTTGTCGCATTTTGCTCAAGAGGGCTATACAGCCACCAAGCTGGATGCGATAGCCAAGGAAGTAGGCATGTCTAAGCGCATGCTGCACTACCACTTCGGGGATAAGAAAGAGCTGTATCGTCGCTGTCTTGTCCATGCCGTGTGGAGTTTCTCCCCACCTCAAGATTTCCTGGAACGCTCCTACGCCGCACCGGTGGAAGGCATTCGTCGTTTCGTTGATGCTATCTACCACGGAATGGTGCAGCACCCTGAGGCCATCCGCCTGCTGTTGCGTGAGAACCTCGATCCGGTACTCACCCCCGGCGAAGCCACCTCACTACGCAGTGAATCCGAGGTGATTTTGCAGCTCGAACGCCTCCTGCTCATGGGGCAGGATGTGGGCGCTTTCCGCCCAGGTATCAGCGCTGCGGATGTGGTGGTACTCATCGCTTCCCTATCTTTCTTCCGCACGAGCAACAGCATCACGCTGGATGAATTCAGCGCCATCAACTTGCTCAGCCCCGCCAACA
The DNA here is from genome assembly GCF_000759055.1 of Corynebacterium tuscaniense DNF00037. NCBI lineage: Bacteria > Bacillati > Actinomycetota > Actinomycetes > Mycobacteriales > Corynebacteriaceae > Corynebacterium > Corynebacterium tuscaniense. The sequence goes on from NZ_JRNG01000021.1 coordinate 49,640, forward strand.
CCGAAGGCATGCGGCGCCTGACCATTGATGCTGTGCTGACATTCCTCACGTCCAACATCCCGGATTCGGGCTATGAGTCCTACCTCACCCACACCACCGGCACCCCGCACGCTATCCACTCTGATGATGATGGCTACACGAAGGACTACCTCTCAGGCACCTCCATCGCCGAACCGCTTATCGACGACATCTACGACGACGACCTCGAACCCTCCGGCGAGTAGACACCGGCGAATAACCATCCGCCGGTGAAGACGTTTTAAGCCGTCTTCTTCGTATCGTGCAACACGTATTCAGGGTTGGCCCCCGAATCAATAACCGCCTTGCCAATGACCACTTCACGGACATCATCACGGTCCGGCAAGTCATACATGATAGGTACGAGAGTTTCTTCCATGATGGCCCGCAGGCCACGCGCACCAGTGCCACGCTCAGCAGCCTTCTTCGCCACCGCATGCAACGCGGCATCCGTGAAACGAAGTTGCGCACCATCCATTTCAAATAGGCGCTGGTACTGCTTCACCAAAGAATTCTTCGGCTCCGTGAGCACCTTCACCATCGAATCCTCATCCAAGTTCTCCACTGCAGCCAAGATAGGCAGACGCCCAATGAACTCAGGGATCAAACCGAACTTAACCAAATCCTCTGGCTGCACCTTGGACAGCAGATTCGCCGCATCACGCTCTGAAGCCGAATCAATCTCCGCCCCGAAACCAATGCCCTTCTTGCCCACGCGCTCAGCGATGACCTTGTCCAAGCCATCAAACGCACCAGCTACAACAAACAAGATGTTGGTGGTGTCCAGCTGGATGAACTCTTGGTTCGGGTGCTTACGCCCGCCCTGCGGCGGAACGGAGGCAACGGTTCCCTCCAGGATCTTCAACAGTGCCTGCTGAACACCCTCACCCGAGACATCACGCGTGATCGACGGGTTCTCTGACTTACGGGAAATCTTGTCCACCTCATCGACATAAATAATGCCGTTCTGCGCACGATTTACATCAAAATCAGCCGCCTGAAGGAGCTTGAGCAGGATATTCTCCACATCTTCGCCCACATAGCCGGCTTCCGTCAGCGAGGTTGCATCCGCGATGGCGAAAGGCACATTCAACATGCGCGCCAAGGTCTGCGCCAAGTAGGTCTTACCGGACCCTGTTGGCCCCAGCAGAAGGATGTTGGACTTAGCAATCTCAACATCCTCGTCCTTCTTCCGAATGCCCTCCAGCTCCGTACGAACGCGCTTGTAATGGTTGTACACCGCAACAGCAAGAGTGCGCTTAGCCTGATCTTGGCCAATCACATACTGATCCAGAAATGCCGTGATCTCCGACGGACGAGGCAGCTTCGCATCCTCCTGCGACTCCTGCGTCTGGCTGCCAGCAAGCTCCTCCTCGATAATCTCGTTACACAGCTCAATGCACTCATCACAGATGTACACTCCGCCGCCAGCGATGAGCTTCCGCACTTGTTTTTGACTCTTGCCACAAAAGGAGCACTTGAGTAGATCGGAGCTATCTTGCGTAACCGCCATTGTGTGTCTCTTCAACCCTCGCTTGGTGGATTTCTAACTGTATAAACGCTACCCCACCCACCCGATATTTCCGCTAAGTGGCCGGTGGGGCGGGGCGCAACGGCTCGTCGATAAGCAAAAAGGCTATCTTCGAACGTGCCTCAACTTGTATAGGCCACTTTATCCGCCTACCTGCGCGGTGAGAAACCCGACGATCCGGCAACCATCAAGGTGGGCGCCAACAAAGCCGATGAGTTTTAGGAAACACACGTGACCATACACCGCACCCTGCGAGCCATTGCACACGCCATCACCCTCCCCTTGCTACTCTCCGCATGCTCTGAATCCCTCCCCGAACCAGAGTTGACCGCGGAACCCCCCGCCAGCAGCTCAGAAAACCCCTCCACCACGGTCAGCACCGTCAGTGAAACGGTGTCCGAAGAAACGGTGCCCAAGAAAGAAACACCCGAACCCGACACCCAACCCACCGGGCCATGCGACTGGACACCCTTCGAACAGGGCCAACCAGGCGAACTCGTGTCCATGTACTGCGATGGCAAGCACGCTTCCATCGGCACCTACGCCACCGACCACGTCCAATACTTCTCCTGGGACGGCACAGACTGGATGCTCTTCGAGAGCTCAGACACCACATACACCGGATTCGCCTGCTACGACACAGCCAAAGCCAAACGCCAAGGGTTCCCCAAACAGATCATTGATCGCATGGTTACGTGCGACTAGTCCGTGAGATGGTGTAGGGGTTAAGTAGCAAAAAGGCCAAGCTACGACGAGCTTGGCCTTAGTTAATGCACACGCTTTATGCGTTGAGCTTGCGGTAATCAAACACCTGGTCAATGATGCCGTACTCAACGGCCTCATCAGCGGTAAGGATCTTGTCACGGTCCGTGTCAATGCGCACCTGCTCAGCGGTGCGGCCAGAGTGACGCGCCAACGTCTCCTCCATGAGGCGACGCATACGCTCGATCTCCTTCGCCTGAATCTCCAGATCAGAGACCTGACCACGGGTGCCTTCCGTTGCCGGCTGGTGAATGAGCACACGGGAATTCGGCAGAGCTGCGCGCTTGCCCGGCGCACCAGCAGCCAAAATCACAGCTGCAGCAGACGCCGCCTGGCCCAGGCACACCGTCTGCACATCCGGGCGGACGTACTGCATCGTGTCGTAAATAGCCATCAACGAGGTGAAAGAACCACCCGGGGAGTTGATATACATCGTGATATCCCGGTCCGGGTCCTGAGACTCAAGGACGAGCAGCTGCGCCATAATGTCATTCGCCGACGTGTCATCCACCTGGGTGCCCAGGAAGATAATGCGTTCCTCGAACAACTTGGAGTACGGGTTCGTTTCCTTTGTGCCGTACGAGGACTGCTCAATAAAGCTCGGCAGCACGTAACGGGAGTTAGGCATCTGGAAAGACATTGTTTTCTCCTTAATTCTCTGTGTCTGCCGGTTAATTGCTGATGCTGCCCTGCGCGCTGGAGATCACATGGTCGACGATGCCGTACTCACGTGCCTCCTCCGCCGTGAACCAGCGGTCACGGTCCGAGTCCTTGGTGATCTGTTCGAAGGTCTGGCCCGTGTGCTCCGCAATGAGACGTGCCATCTCTTCCTTCGTCTGCGCGAACTGCTCAGCCTGAATAGCAATATCCGCCGCCGTACCGCCCACGCCTGCAGACGGCTGGTGCATCATAATCCGCGCATGCGGCAACGCGAAACGCTTCCCCTTGGTACCGCCGGAAAGCAGGAACTGGCCCATCGATGCAGCCAGACCCATGCCGTACGTAGCGATGTCACACGGGGAGTACTTCATCGTGTCATAAATAGCCATACCCGCCGTGACAGAGCCACCCGGAGAGTTAATGTACAGCGAAATGTCCCGCGTTGGATCCTCCGCAGATAGCAGCAAGATCTGCGCGCAGAGCTTATTAGCAATCTCGTCGTCCACTTCCTGACCCAGGAAGATAATGCGCTCGCGCAGCAGGCGCTCGTAGACCGAGTCACCCAAATTCATACCGGCTGCTGGCGTAGTCATGCGGTGTGCTCCTTATCATCAATGCTTTTACGTTGTTCTGTTAATAACGCCCCACCCTAGTCGCGGATTCCCGCCTTGTGGTGCGTGTTCGCTGACAGCATGCATGGCGCCCACACTGACGCATTCGACCCCGGGGCGGGAGTTTCCTCCGACCATCCGGGGTCGTTGCGTTTCTCAAGCGCTGACGCGACTAGCTCTCGTCTGCTGCCTCAGCGTTCTCGTCCTCGTCGAGCTCACCGAAGTATTCGTTCGGGTCAACCTTCTTGCCCTCGTCATCCTTAACGGAAGTGCGGGAAATAGCAGCGGCCAAAGCTTTGCCACGACGGACATCGGCGAACAGGTTTGCAACCTGGCCGGACTGCTGCAGCTGCATGATGAACTGATTCGGGTCCATGCCGTAGGACTGTGCGGTGAACAGGATGTGGTCCGTCAGCTCCTGCTGGGACACCTCCGGCTGCTCCTGGTCAGCAACGGCATCGAGGAAAAGCTGGGTGCGTACGGAGTTCTCAGCGTTCTCGCGGGACTCCTTCTCAAATTCTTCACGAGTGGTGCCCTGCGCTTCAAGCAGCTGAGCGAAAGCATTCTCGTCGTGTGCCAGCTGGCCCAGGATCTGGTGGAGCTGGTTGTGCACCTGCTCATCCACAACAGAGGTGGGCAGCTCGAACTCAGTCTCCTCCAGCGCAGCCTTGAGCACCTCATCGCGGATGGCTGCTGCCTGCTCAGCCTTCTTGGACTCCTCTAGCTGAGTCTTAGTGGACTCGCGTAGCTCCTCAACCGTGTCAAACTCAGACGCCATCTGGACGAATTCCTCATCCAGCTCCGGCAGCTTGCGCTCCTTGGTCTGCTGAACGGTGACCTTGATGGTGGCCTCTTCGCCCTTATGGTCGCCATACTGGATCTCGGAGGTGAACTCAGCATCCTCACCGGTCTTGAGACCCTTGACAGCCTTGTCCAATCCCTCGATCAAGTCATCGCGGCCAATCTCGTAAGAAATACCCTCGGTCGATGCCTCCTCAACCTTCTCACCATCGATCGTGGCTTCAAGGTCAAGAACAGCGAAATCGCCCTTCTTCAACTTACGTCGAGTGTCCTTCAGCTCACCGAAACGCGCACGCAGGTTGTCGAGCTCAGCATCCACTGCCTCATCGTCAACCTTCAATGCCGGCACAGTGACCTTAATCTTGGAGAAGTCCGGCACCTCAATCTCCGGACGGATGTCCACCTCAGCGGTGAACTCCACAACGTCATTGTCCTCAATCTTGGTAACGTCAATCTCTGGCTGACCAATAACCTTCAGGTCATGCTCAGTCACAGCAGCCTCATAACGCGTTGGCAGCATGTCATTGACAACTTGCTCAAGAATCGGGCCACGGCCAAACCGTGCGTCAATAAGCTGGCGAGGAGCCTTGCCACGACGGAAACCCGGAATATTTACCTGCTGAGCAATTGCCGCGTACGCCTGGTCAATTTCCGGGCCGAGCTCCTCAAACGGTACGGTCACGTTCAACTTCACGCGAGTGTCGCTGAGCTTGTCCACAGAAGTCTTCACGGAAATTCTCTCCTGGCTAGATTGCGTAATCGTTCTAAGAATTAAAAGGGACGCCATCCGCGTCCCTTTGTCGGGGCGACAGGATTTGAACCTGCGACCCCCTGCTCCCAAAGCAGGTGCGCTACCAAACTGCGCCACGCCCCGTAAGGTGACCTCAAGCCTACCGATGAAGCACCGGCTTGCTCACGGAAGACGATTCTAGCGTGACCTGAAAACACGCCACATCATTGGGGGCCAGTAGTGGTGCAATACACACCCATCACCGCAGCTAGTGCAATAAAAAGCCGGCCCCGCATTTTCGTGGGAGCCGGCCCCCTTGGAGGGAATGACGGGAATCGAACCCGCGTCTTCAGCTTGGAAGGCTGAGGTATTAGCCACTATACGACATTCCCAGCTGCGCAAAGCGCGCTCAACAGCATATCCCACTGCACGGTCCGCTCCAAAAAGGAACTCTTCTTGTCCACGATTCGTTGGGGAAGTAGTTGAAAATCCAAAAGAAAAGAGAGCACGTGGAACTCGTCATCTTGCTAGCTGTCGGTGCCCTTTTGCTCGGTGCCATAAGGACAATCGGAAATGCCCAAAAGAAAGGTCAGGACGCAAATCTCGACGATGAGCTTGCCGACGCCCGACGGTGGATCGATCGCCTCGGCCACCAAGTCCTCACCATTTCTGGCACGGACGCTGCGTCAACGCAGGCGATGGCGGATGCGTCGGAACGCTATAACGCCGCACATTCCGCCCTCACCCAGGCGACGACGGTGCGCCAAGCTCAGCTCGCCCGCGAATCTGCTCTTGAAGGCCTCTACTACGTGAACGCCGCCCGCGAGATCCTCGGCCTGGCTCCAGGCCCGCAGCTGCCCGAGCTGGAAGCTCAACGTCAGGCGGGGCGGGTCACTGAAGCGCGCACCGCAGAATTCGATGGCCAAACCATCCAGGCCTCGCCCTACGCCAGCTCTCAGACCCCGCACTACTACCCCGGCGGCGCCGTTGCTGGCCGCCCAGTCCCTGCCGGCTGGTACTCCACCGCCTGGTGGGCGCCGGCAGCTATGACCGGCGTGTGGGCTGCAAGTTCCATGATGTTCTACTCCACAATGTTCGCCGGAATGGCCGGCACCCCCAGTGCTGATCAGTTTGCTGCCGGGGACGTCAGCAATGCCGATGAACTCGGTGGCGCTGACAGTGGTGGCGAAGACCTCGGCGGATTCGGAGACTTCGGTGATTTCGGCGGTGGTGACGGCTTCGACTTTTTCTAGTAACGCGCACTACAATGAGTCCCCCGGTGTAATGTAGCTCTCATTACGTCTTCAGACTTAAGGAGAGCACGATTATGGCAGCAAAGATCAATACCCGTATTAATGAGATGCTCGGCATCGAGCACCCCATCATCCAGGGAGGCATGCAGTGGGTCGGTAAGGCTGAGCTCGCAGCAGCCGTGTCCAACGCGGGTGGCCTGGGCATTATCACCTCACTGACCCAGCCGACCCCGGAGGATCTGGGCAAGGAAATTGATCGCTGCCGTGAGATGACGGACAAGCCGTTCGGCGTGAACCTGACCATTCTGCCGACGATCACGCCCCCGCCGTACGAGGAATACCTCCGCGTGGCTATTGAAAAGGGCATCCGAATCGTTGAAACCGCAGGTGCGAACCCGGCTCAGCTCGTGCCGTCACTGAAGGCTGCGGGTGTCACCGTCATCCACAAGTGCACCTCTGTGCGCCACGCCATCAGCGCGCAGAACAAGGGCGTTGACATTCTTTCTATCGACGGCTTCGAGTGCGCTGGTCACCCTGGTGAGGACGACATTCCAGGCCTCATCCTCCTGCCGGCAGCAGCTGACAAACTAGAGATCCCGTTCGTCGCTTCCGGGGGTATTGCCGACGGCCGCGGCATGGCCGCCGCCCTCTCCCTCGGCGCCGAAGGCATCAACATGGGCACCCGCTTCCTGGCCACGAAGGAGGCCCCAGTTCACCAGAATGTGAAGGAAGCCATCGTTGAGCGCTCCGAGCTGGACACCAATCTCATCCTGCGCACGCTCAACAACACCGCGCGTGTGGCGAAGAACGCGGTGAGTGATGAGGTCGTCGAAAAGCTCAATGCTGGCGCAACTTTCCCCGAGATCCGCGACCTCGTGGCCGGCAAGCGTGGCGCACAAGTTTACGAAACCGGCGATATCGACGCAGGCATCTGGTCCGCAGGTCCGGTCCAGGGCATCATCAACGACATCCCGTCCTGCCAGGAACTCATTGACCGCATCGTGGCTGACACCGTGGAAATCATCGAAGGCCGCCTCGCCGGCTTCGTGTCCAAGTAAGGCGACCTGCCATGACGCGCCAGTTGAAAGGCAACATCACCAGCGAAACGCGGGGCACCACCGAAATCGTCCGCATTTCCAACCCTGCGAAGCGCAACGCACTGGAGCCCGACTCCTACTGGGCAATCGGCGACGCGGTGAATGCCGCCAACGCGAACCCCGAGATCCGCTGCGTGATCATCACCGGCGATGAATCCGCGTTCTGCTCCGGCATGGACCTGCAGGCGTTCCTGAGCGAGAACTCCGCCGAAGCCGCCTCGCACTCCCTCGGTGGCATCGAACACGTCATCTACGCCATCACCCGCGCGGATGTGCCCGTGATCGCTGCGGCTGAAGGTGCCATCGCTGGTATCGGTGCCTCGCTGGCGTGTGCCTGCGACCTCATCGTTGCTGGCCAGTCTGCGTTCATCACTCTCCCATTCGGGCGTATCGGCCTCATGCCGGATGGTGGCGCGGTGGCGACCCTAGCTGCATCCGTTGGGCGTCACCGCGCCATGCTGCTCGTGCTACGCCAAGAGCGCATTCCTGCCGCCGACGCCATTAAGATGGGGCTCGTGGCTGAGATCACGGAAGGGCCCGCCCTTGACCTCGCACTCGAGTGGGCCGAGGAATTCCGGTTCTCCCCGCGTGGCGCCGTCGCCCAGACTAAGCGCGCGGTCAACCGGGTCTCTTTATCCCAGTTGCCACTCAGCTTGGCCGAGGAAGCCCGCGAGCAGACATTGCTCACCCAAAGCGCGGAGCACAAAGAAGGTGTAGCCGCATTCCTGGAACGGCGCGCGCCAAAGTTCTAGCCTGCTCACTCTTCAAGGACCGCACGGAGCACCCACGGTGCCCTGCGGTCCTTTTAGTGTCGCGGCGTGACGGTCGCAATTTAGTGGCTTTAAGCTGGTACTGAGGTCGCACCAAAATCCAGGGGTCTTTACAGCCCCTTAATACGTTAGGTAAGGTTTGCCTTGGCCAGTCATGGGTAGCCTTAGCTTATGCAGCGGACGCTCTGTGGCCGGCCATTTTTGACACGAGAAAGTTCCGCACATGTTTATCGCCGCGTTCCTGGTTGGCCTCCGAGAGGGCTTGGAAGCATCACTCATCGTCGGCATGTTGTTCGCCGCAATCCAGCGCCGAGACAGCAAGAACAGTGGCATCCAGGCAAACACCGCGGCCCGCACCGTCTGGGTTGGCGTGCTTTCAGCAGCCGCGATCTGTACTGCTCTCGGCGCCCTTTTCACCTTCGGGCGTTATGGCCTTTCCTTCCGCGCGCAGGAGGCAATCGGCGGCATCATGTCGCTGATCGCCGTTGCCATGATCACCGGCATGGTCCTCTCCTTAAGCAACGAAAACGGCAAGTTGCGCACCATGCTCGACGACAAAACCGGCATCGCGCTGACCAAGGGTAAGCAGGCGATGTTCTGGCTCGCGTTCGTGGCGGTTGCTCGTGAAGGAATCGAACTGACGCTTCTGCTGTGGGGTTGGACCACCACGCCGAGTGCGATCACCGGAGCATTCGCGGGCATCGCCATCGCAATCCTGATGGGATGGCTAATCTACCGCGGTGCACTCCGCCTCAATCTGGGCACCTTCTTCACCTGGTCAAGTGCACTTCTCATCATCGTCGCGGCGGGCATCCTCGCCTACGCCATCCACGATCTCCAGGAGGCGCAGTTCCTCCCCGGCCCATTCTCCGGCGCACCGATTGCTCCAACACACCCACGAACCGGCGAGGTACTCACCGGGTTTGCCACGTATCCGTTCTGGATGGCGTCTTTCCCATTCGGGTGGGCTTTCAACCTGGACGAGGTCATTAACCCAACCGGTCTCACTGCCACCCTGCTCCAAGCGTTCACCGGCTTCATGCCCCAAATGTCCTGGCTACAAGTCATTGGTTGGTGCGCTTACCTCGCCATCATTGTTCCGGTCTTTGTGAGGCATGTGCGTACGGCGGGACGCGGTGACGTCGATAAGCAAAAAACTGACACCATTCCACGAAAGGTCTCATTATGAAGCGCTCCCCTGTCATCCTTGCCTCGCTGGCTCTCACTCTCCCGCTCGCGGGATGCGTGGAAAACAGCAGCGGCGACGGCATCGACGTCCAGGCGAAAGAAGACACCTGCACGGTTGCCACAAACTCGGTTGAGTCTGGCACCAGAACGTTTTCCATCACCAATGAAGGCGAGCGCGTTACCGAGTTCTACGTCCTCGCCGACGATGGCCTGCGCGTCATCGCCGAGCGCGAAAACATCACGCCTGGTAGCACCGCTGACCTGACCGTGCAACTGGAACCCGGCACCTACTACACCGCGTGCAAGCCCGGCCTGCGCGGCCCGAATGTGGGCCAGGCCGAGTTCACGGTGACCGGCGAGCCGATCCAGTACAGCGAGTCCGATGAACAGCGCTTCAATGAGGCGCGCGATAACTACGTGGCCTTTGTCAAGAACGAGGTTGCGGAGCTGCTGCCCAAGACCGAGGAATTCGCCGAAGCCTACGCTGCAGGCGACGATGAAAAGGCCAAGGACCTCTACGCCACCACCCGCGTGCACTACGAGCGCATCGAGCCGATCGCTGAGGCCCTTGGTGTGCTCGACGCGCGCATTGACTACCGCGAGGTCGACTACGTCGCTGAGGCTGACCAGCTGAAGGAAGACGACCCGACCTTCACCGAATGGCTCGGCTTCCACCGCATGGAGAAGGACCTGTGGCCGCCAGCTGCAGACACCAAGAATGCTGACGGCGCGCCCGCCCGCGAAGGCTGGGAGCCGTCGACGCCGGAAAAGCGCCGCGAGATCGCCGATGCCCTGATCGCCGACGTCGAGCAGCTGCACACTACGGTCACCTCCCCGGACTTCGCCGAAGAAAATGACATCACCGTTGACACTGTGTCCAACGGCGCCATGGGCCTGCTCGAAGAAGTCGCCACCACCAAGGTCACGGGCGAGGAAAACTGGTGGTCACACAAGGACCTCTACGATTTCCAGGCCAACATCCAAGGCTCCCGCATCGCGTTTGACATGGTCAAAGACATCGCCGCCGAGCGCGGAGAAGAGGGCAAGAAGCTTATCGACGAAATCTCCTCCCGCTTCGACGACATCCAAGCCCTCCTCGACCAGTACGGCAGCCTTGAAACCGGGTACGTCGACTACGACGAGGTTGACGCTGGCCAGCAGGCCAAGCTGACCCGTGCACTGGACGCCCTGCGTGAGCCGCTGTCCAACCTGACCGGCACCGTGCTCGGCCTCAACGTGGACACGGAGGCGGAGTCCTAAATGCGTGGCTTCAACCGGCGTACCTTCTTGGCACTCGGCGGAGTCAGTGCCGCCGGCGCTGCCGCCGCTGCCTGCTCTCGGGACACCTCTAGTGCATCGGGTTCTGCCGACAGCACCTCCGCGGACGAGCTCATCATCGACTTCGCCGGTGAGCACCAGGCCGGAATCATCAGCCCGATGCAAACCAGCCTCCACTTCGCGGCTTTCGACATGGATGAGAAAGCCACCCGCGATGATCTGATCGATCTCTTGCAACGTTGGACCGATGCTTCCCGACGATTGACCCTCGGCGGCGAAGTCAGCGCCAAAGGTGCCTTCGGCGGTGGCGAAAACTTCCCGCCCGCTGACTCCGGTGAAGCCTTTGATCTAGGCCCGTCTGCCTTAACCATCACCATTGGTTTCGGCCGCAGTCTCTTCCGCGACCAGTTTGGTTTAGCCGACAAGCTGCCCGATGAGTTCACCGAAATGCCGCCGATGTCCAATGACTTCCTCAACCGCGAGCAGTCTGACGGCGACATCTGCATCCAGGCCTGCGCCAACGATCCGCAGGTAGCTACTCATGCCATCCGCAACCTGACCCGCTTGGCAGTGCCGGATGCGGTGCTGCGCTGGAGCCAAATCGGATTCGGCAAAGCCGCCGTGACCACGCGCGAGGAACCCACCCCGCGTAACCTCTTCGGGCAGAAGGACGGCACCGCCAACATCCGCGCTGAGGACACCGAGGCTTTGGACGAGCACGTTTGGATCCCCGCCACATCCTCCCAGCCTTGGGCAGCAGGCGGGTCCTACCTGACGGCCCGGCGCATCGCCATGAACATCGAGGTCTGGGACACCCTCCAACTCCAGGAGCAGGAGCGTGTCACCGGCCGCGACAAGTTCGAAGGTGCCCCGCTGAGTGGCACCAAAGAATTCGACGAACCTGACTTCGCCGCAACCAATGAACGCGGACGCCCCGTCATCGATCACGGCTCCCACGTGTTCAACGTGCACCCTGACCAGAACGGCGGCATCCGCATGCTGCGTCGCGCTTTCAACTTCGTCGACGGTTCCAACGAGCAAGGTCGCCTCGACGCCGGCTTGTTCTTCATCGCGTTCACACGCACCGTCGACAGGTTTGCCACCGTGCACCAGTCCATGTCGCGTGACGAAATGTTCCTCGAGTACCTCAAAACCACCAAAACCGGCACCTACCTCATTCCACCTGGCGTAGGCGAGGCCGGCTTTGTCGGGGAGGGGATGTTCACTTAAACGCGCATGGGGCCGGCCTTTTGTAAAATCGGCCCCATGAAAGCCCTCAAGATCATCGGAAAGATCGTCCTCTGGGGATTAGCAATCATCCTCGTACTGGCGCTCGTGGTCATCGCCCTGCGCGCCTACAACGGGGACAAGTACCCAATCACGCATTCCATGCCCGAAGGAATAAGCTCCGACAAATCCTCCTACGAAACCTCGGAGCACATCACCGCCATCGAGGGCGACTACTTGAACGGCTTTCATTTCCGCCCAGCCGACAAGAAGCACAGCGGCGTCGTGGTCATCTACGGGGGCTCAGAAGGCTCCCCGGATTACAGTCGCGCCAAGCAGCTTTTCGACGCCGGCTACGAAGTCCTAAGCCTCTTCTTCTTCGGCCAACCGAACCAGAAACCCACCCTCGCCAACGTCCCATTGGAACAGTTCGACGAGGTCACCGCCTACATCGACGAACACGTTGAAGACGCCTCCCCCGTGACCGTCATCGGCACCTCCAAAGGCGCGGAGTTCGCTGAACTACTCGCAGCACACGGCTACCCCGTGGACAATGTCGTCGCCTTCGCGCCAGGCCACTATTCCTACAGTGGCCTCGACTTCACCGGCGGTAAGGAATTCCCCTCGTTCACAGATAAGGGTGAGGTGGTGGAGTATGCGTCGTTTAGGAAGGCGTCGATAAGTTCTGGGGCAAAGATGTTCTGGGCCATGGCCACGAGCTACCCAGTCTCCTACCGCGCAACCTACGAAAGCGCCGCGGCCAACGCTGACGCTGGTGCGCGGATCGACCTCAGCGATTACCGCGGCAACGTCCTGCTCTTCGCTGGCGACGCCGACCAGATGTGGCAAGCCGACGTTGCCGCGCGTGCACTCGCCGAGCAAGGCTCGAACATTGAAGCGCACGTCTACCCCGACGCTGGGCACGCATTTTTCCCTGATGCCGAAAAGCTACCGAATGGTTGGCAGTTCATGCTCGGCGGAACCGCGGAAGGAAACCGCGCCGCCCACGAGGCTTCGGAGAAAACCCTGCACGAGCGCCTCGCGGAATGGCACGGGTAATCACGCAGCTTCGCGGCGCGCACGGAGCAGACGGCGGAGATCTCTCACGAGCTTCCCGCTCACCACATCACGCCACCCGGCGCGCACCACACTAAACCCAAGGGCCTGGATCTCGTGCTGGCGATCGAGCTGGGCAAGCAACACTTTTACCCCATCGCCGTAAGTGCCATCGGACTTAATCCGCCCATCGAACTCAACGGCAAGCCACCCATTAATCATCATGTCCACGGACGCAAAACGCTGCTGCGCAAAAATGTCCTCGAAGACGACCTCCACCTGGAACTCAAAGGTGTGCGCTTCCGGGATATCCGCCCTCAGCACCGTGTCGCGCCCAATCGTCTCAAGCGCGCTTTGTGACGTCCCCGCACTCCACCCCACCAACCCCTCAAACCCCCGAATCCCATTCGCCCTGGGCAACAAGCTCCTGGCCGAATCCAGCAACGCCTCCTGGGAGACGCGGTTATGAAAACGCAGATGCTCGATCGGAACCAGCGCATCCAGTCGGCCGTAGTAGCGGTAAATGTCGAAGAGCACCTGGATCGGGTGTGCGGTGAGAACGCCATTGCGTTCTTGCACCAGGTCCTGCCGCATGCTCCCACCGCGATACACCACCCGTGGGTCTTTCGGCTGTTTCCCCGGCTTCGCCCCCGACAAGTACCGCAAGTCCACTGCCTCCACCCACTGCAGGGTGGGCAGCCCCATAAGCCGTGCCGCAGCTGGCCCCGTCACCGCCGCACGAGGAAACGCCGCCGCGATGTCCCTGATCTCCCCCAGGCTCAATCCCTTTTGTTTTCTGTCATTCCCCCTCATGCCTCCCAATGGTTCCTCATCCGCGACGGCCGCGCGAGGGAAAATTGTCCACTCTAGTGTGCATTGCCGGAAAACACCGCCCTCCCTGCCGCTTCACCGCGCCCCTCCCCGCGCCCCTCCGCGCCACCCTCCGGGGCGAGTTAGTCGCGTTGCAGTCTGACGCCACACCAGCCACAGTCGACCTGGGCTTTTGCCGGCTGGGTTCCGGACGCGACTAACCCAGCCTGAGAACGAGGGATTGGGGGTGGGGGCAAGACCGTCGGAAAGCGAAAACCTGCTCCCCGCACTCTTTTCGCAGGGCAAGTTAGTCTCGTTGCCGTTTCGCGCCACACCAGTCACAGTCGACCTGGGTTTCTATTGGACGGGGTCCGGACGCGACTAACCGCGACTAACCCAGCCTTGAAAGAGCGCTGAAAAGGCCCCGAAAAGGCGGTGGGGAAAGCAGTGGCGGGCAGACAACCCCGTCCCGAGAAAAACAAAAACCCGCTCCGAAGAGTGAACTGCTCCCCATTA